>NZ_JBHUWH010000406.1:0-7086 GCF_042670125.1 Kitasatospora sp. NPDC057198
CACCCCGGGTCCGCCCGGTCGCGGACGGGGTCGCTGTCCCCTGCTGACCCGACCGCTGCACCGGGGCGCGGTCCCACGGCGGGCCCGTGCCCGCCACGCGCACCCGGTGGACCGGAGATTGATCCACGCGTGGTTCCGCCGCGCGGTGCCGCCCGCACCTGGAGGGTGCCGGCTTCGCGCGCGGTCTCCCGGTGCAACGATTCGCCGGGCCGCGCGGTCACGGGCGGCCGGGCGGGCAGTCGGGTGAAAGCGTCCCGGTAGACTCGGGGGCGACACCCCCTTGTACCGCCGCCGGAAGGCCGTCTGTGTCCGCTGATTCCCCCGTCCAGTCCGCACCCGAGAACGACACCGTCCTGGTCGTCGACTTCGGCGCCCAGTACGCCCAGCTCATCGCCCGCCGGGTGCGTGAGGCGCGGGTCTACAGCGAGATCGTGCCCAGCTCCATGCCGGTCGCCGAGATGCTCGCCAAGAACCCCCGGGCGATCATCCTCTCCGGCGGCCCGTCGTCGGTCTACGAGGAGGGCGCCCCGCAGCTCGACCGCGCGCTCTTCGAGGCCGGCGTCCCGGTCTTCGGCATGTGCTACGGCTTCCAGCTGATGGCCAAGACCCTCGGCGGCACCGTCGACAACAGCGGCGCCCGCGAGTACGGCCGCACCCCGCTGACCGTGACCCGCTCCGGCTCCACGCTGTTCGAGGGCACCCCGGACCGGCACTCGGTGTGGATGTCGCACGGCGACGCCTGCTCGGCCGCGCCCGAGGGCTTCACCGTCACCGCCTCCACCGACGTGGTGCCGGTCGCCGCCTTCGAGAACGACGACCTCAAGCTGTACGGCGTGCAGTACCACCCCGAGGTGATGCACTCCGAGCACGGCCAGCAGGTGCTGGAGCACTTCCTGTACCGCGGCGCCGGCATCGCCCCGAACTGGACCACCACCAACGTGGTCGAGGAGCAGGTCGCGCTGATCCGCGAGCAGGTCGGCGACAAGCGCGCCATCTGCGGCCTGTCCGGCGGCGTGGACTCCGCGGTCGCCGCCGCCCTGGTGCAGCGCGCCATCGGCGACCGGCTGACCTGCGTGTACGTCGACCACGGCCTGATGCGCAAGGGCGAGACCGAGCAGGTCGAGAAGGACTTCGTCGCGGCCACCGGCGTCAAGCTGGTCGTGGTCGACGCCGAGGAGCGCTTCCTGACCGCGCTGAAGGGCGTCTCCGACCCCGAGCAGAAGCGCAAGATCATCGGCCGCGAGTTCATCCGGGTCTTCGAGCAGGCCCAGGCCGACATCATCGCCGACGAGGGCCCCGCCGTGGAGTTCCTGGTCCAGGGCACCCTGTACCCGGACGTGGTGGAGTCCGGCGGCGGCACCGGCACCGCCAACATCAAGTCCCACCACAACGTCGGCGGCCTCCCCGAGGACCTCGAGTTCCAGCTCGTCGAGCCGCTGCGCAAGCTGTTCAAGGACGAGGTCCGGATGGTCGGCCAGGAGCTCGGCCTGCCCGCCGAGATCGTCCAGCGCCAGCCCTTCCCCGGCCCCGGCCTCGGCATCCGGATCGTCGGCGAGGTCACCAAGGAGCGCCTGGACCTGCTCCGCGAGGCCGACGCCATCGCCCGCGAGGAGCTGACCCTGGCCGGCCTGGACGCCGAGATCTGGCAGTGCCCGGTGGTGCTGCTGGCCGACGTCCGCTCGGTCGGCGTGCAGGGCGACGGCCGCACCTACGGCCACCCGATCGTGCTGCGCCCGGTCTCCTCCGAGGACGCCATGACCGCGGACTGGTCGCGGCTGCCCTACGAGGTGCTGGCCAAGATCTCCACCCGGATCACCAACGAGGTCAAGGACGTGAACCGGGTCGTCCTGGACGTCACCTCCAAGCCGCCGGGCACCATCGAGTGGGAGTGATCCCACCGGCAACCGTGTGACCGCGCCGCCGCTTCCCGCACCAGGGGAGTGGCGGCGCGGCCATGTGGGAAGGGCACCGGGCACAATCGGACCCGGTCCGGTCGGCATCCGTCGGCGGACGGCAGGCGGCGAGGGAGAGGGCGGCGAGGATGGCGACGGGAACGGGCAGTGCGGCGGGCGGCACGGCGGGCGCCGGGATCACCGAGTGGAAGGCCCTGGGCACGCGCTTCGCGCTGCTGCCGCTGCGGCTGTTCCTCGGCGCGACCTTCGTCTACGCCGCCTTCGACAAGCTCTCCGACGCGCACTACCTGGCCGGCGCGGGCGACCCGGCCTCGTTCTACGCCCAGACGAAGGCCGCCGAGGGCGGCAGCCCGATCGGCTGGGCGCTGTCCCCCGCGCTGCACGCGCCCACCTTCTTCGGCCTGCTGATCGCCTTCGGCGAGCTCGCCGTCGGCCTGGGCACCCTGTTCGGCCTGTGGGGCCGGATCGCCGCGCTCGGCGGCGCGCTGCTGTCCGCCACCCTCTGGCTGACCGTCAGCTTCCACACCACCCCGTACTACCTCGGCAACGACCTGGCCTACCTGATGGCCTGGACGCCGCTGCTGCTGGCCGGCACCCCGTACCTGTCGGTCGACGGCTACCTCGCCGCCCGGGCCGCCCGCGACCGGGCCCGCGGCCTGGCCGAGGACGCGGTGCGCCGCCGCGCCCTGCTCGACGGCGGCATCGCGGCCGTCGCGCTCGGCGGTGCCGGGCTGCTCTCCGGCTCGCTCACCGCGAGCTTCGGCCGGGACGGGGCCCCCGCCGCCGCGTCCGGCACCGGCGCCACCAGCCCCGTCCCGCAGCCCGGCCCCGCGGTGCCCGCCGCGCAGGTCCCGGTCGGCGGCTCCGCCACCGTCAAGGACCCGGCCAGCGGCGACGCCGTTTACATCGTCCAGCCCGCCGCCGGGCAGTACGCCGGCCTGTCCTCGGTCTGCACCCACTCCGGCTGCGCGGTCAACCCGCCCAAGGACGGCAAGCTGTACTGCCCCTGCCACGGCTCCACCTTCGACGCCGCCACCGGCGCGGTGATCACCGGCCCGGCCGTGAAGCCGCTGCCCACGTACGCGGTCACCAGGAACGGCGAGCAGCTGGAGCTGGGCCCGCAGCAGTCCTGACGGTCAGTCCAGGCTGTGGTCGTCGTCGCGGGCCCCGCCCTTCCCGCGCCGGGCGGCCGCCACCAGGGCGCCGGCCAGGCCGGCCGCGCCGAGCACGATGCACGCCAGCGGCAGCACGAAGCGGCTGTTCACCTCGCGGTCGTTGAGCGAGGCCACCAGGTACAGCACCGCCAGCGCGGTGAACAGCCCGCCCGCGACCAGCGCGTACAGGTCGAACCTGTGCTTCCTCATCACCGCACCACCTTGATGTCTCCGGCGCCCACGGTGACCGCCAGTTCCAGCACGCCCCTGGACGGCCGTCCGTCCGGGACCTCGATCACCACGTCCTCGTCGGTGCCGGGGCCGTTGAAGTTCTGCCCGTCCGGCAGGGTCACCTCGCCCAGGCCGTTGCGCACCTTCAGCCGCAGCTCCACCCCGGTCGGCACGGTCACCCTGGCGTCGCCCGCGCCGACCCGCAGCTCGGTGGCCAGGGTGCCGCCCGCCGGGTCCAGCGCCGACAGGTCGAGCTTCGCGTCGCCGAACGCCAGCGTGTACTCCGGGTGCAGCTCGCCCGGGGCGGAGACCGTCCAGCGGTGGTCGCCGGTGCTGCCCGCGACCGTCGCCGAGGTGCCGGCCGAGACCACCAGGCCCGCCGTCAGCAGCAGCGACAGGAAGGTCAGCCCGCGGGCGCGGCCCCAGCGGGAGCCGACCACCATCGCCAGGCCCAGCGGCAGCAGCGCCACCGCCAGCACCGTCGACCAGCGCTGCTGCCCGTGGTCGCTCGCCGCCACCGCCCAGGACGCGCCGACCGACACCAGCACCGCCGAGACGGCCAGCACCGGGGAGCCGCGCTCGGCGCGGCGCCGGGCCTTCCACTCGCGGTGGCGCTCCATGCTCGCCCGGTGCCGCTCCATCGCCTCCCGCTGCCGGACGCGGTGGTCCGCCATCCGGCGCTCCATCCGCTCCTGGTAGGTCTCGGCGCCGTCCGGTTCGCGCGGCTCCTTGCGCAGCGGGTCGCCCTCCGGCAGGTCGGCGCGCTGCCACCACGGCTGGGCGGGCGCCCCGGGCGGCGTCGGGGCGCCGTACGGGTTGCGCTCCGGGTGCCGCGGGTCCCACAGGTAGCCGGACGGGCCGACCGGCGGGGTGTCGGCGGGCCGCTCGCCGTCGTCGCCGGCCGCCCGCTCCCCGGTGCCGCCGACCGCCCGCTCCTCCTGCCAGGAGCGCACCCGCTCCTGGAACTCCGCGCTGCGGGCCTTCCACTCCACCCGCAGGTCCCGGCCGACCGACTCGCCCCAGGTCTTCCAGTCGGCGGACGGGCCGTCGTCCTCCAGCCGGTCGCGCGGGCCGCGGGCGCGGGCGGAGGGCGGCGCGTCGCCGTCGAGGCGCCGCCGCCGCTCCGGGTCGTAGCGCAGGGCCAGGAACACCAGTGCGGCGAGCAGCAGCAGCGGGAACAGCTGGCCGCCATCGCCCATCGAGGAGAAGAACACCCCGGTGCCGATCACCGTCACCAGCACCGCGCCCACCGACTGGCCGTCGACCCGGCCGGTCAGCACCCGGTGCAGCTCGGTGGCGCCGCCGTCGCCGTCCGCGGCCTCGCGCGGCACCACCAGCCAGGCCAGGCCGTAGATGAACAGGCCGAGTCCGCCGGTCAGGCCGAGCACCGCGATCACCACCCGGAACACCACCGGGTCGATGTCCAGGTAGCGGCCCAGGCCGCCGCACACGCCCGCCACCACCCGGTGCCGGGAGGAGCGGGTCAGCGCCGGGCGGCCCCCGTCGGGGGCGGCCGGGTCCTGCGGGATCTGGTCCTCCGTCATGTCCCCCATCCTTCCGGGCCGCCGGGCCCGGCCCAACCGTCCGGGGCCCGGGAGCGACCCTGAACTGTCCCTGAGTGGTTCTGGGGGCCGGACCCTGATGCGCCGCCGCCCCGGCACCTGCCACCATCGGTGCCGTGGCCGCACCCGAGAGCAGAAGCACCGAACCCAGGAGCCCCGAGCCCGCCCCGGCCGACCCGCCGGCCGGCGAGCCGCCCTACCGGCGGCTGTACCGCAGCCCGCACGGGCGGATCCTCGGCGGCGTCTGCCAGGGGCTGGCCACCCACCTCGGGGTGCCGGTCACCTGGGTGCGGCTGGCGTTCATCGTGCTGTTCTTCTCCGAGGGCATCGGCGCCCTGCTGTACGCCGCGTTCTGGGTCGTGGTGCCGCTGGGCATCAACCAGGCCGCCCCCGGCGCCGAGCGCCCCGCCCGGCGCCCCGGGGAGGGCGCCCCCGGCCGCTTCGGGCGGCTGCGCGACCTGCTGGAGCGCACCTTCCACGGCGAGGAGGGCGCCGCCGCCGCGGAGGCGGACGTCCCCGCCCCGGTGCCCGGCCGCGGCCGCGGCGGCAGCATGGGCCAGCTGTTCGCCCTGGTCGCGCTGGTGATCGGCGTGATGGCGCTGCTGTCCGCGCTGGGCATCCAGACCGCCCAGCCGTACGTGTGGCCGCTGCTGGCGGTCGGCATCGGCGTCGCCCTGGTGTGGCGGCAGGCCGACGACTCGCGCTGGCAGAGCTGGTTCGGCCTGGAGCCGGGCAGCCGCAAGGGCGCCTACCTGCGGGTGCTGGCCGGGGTGCTGCTGGTGGTGGCCGGCATCATCGGCTACTTCGTCACCCAGGGCGTGGACTCCCCGGTCGCGCTGGTCGTCGAGTCCTCGCTGGCCGTGGTGGCGGGCGTGCTGGTGCTCGGCGGCCCGTCCATGCTGCGGATGTGGCAGGACCTCGGCGCCGAGCGCACCGCCCGCATCCGCGCCCAGGAGCGGGCCGAGATCGCCGCGCACGTGCACGACTCGGTGCTGCACACCCTCACCCTGATCCAGCGCCGGGCCGAGGACCCCAAGGAGGTGCTGCGCCTGGCCCGCGCCCAGGAGCGCGAGCTGCGGCTGTGGCTGTACCGCCCGGAGGCCGTCGCCGAGCAGGCCCCCGACACCCTGGCCGAGCACCTGCGGGAGATCGTCGCCGAGGTCGAGGACCGGCACGGCGTGCACCTGGAGCTGGTCTGCGTCGGCGACTGCCCGATGGACGAGAGGATCGCCTCGCAGATGAGGGCGGCCAGGGAAGCCATGGTGAACGCCGCCAAGTACGGTGGCGGTGGACCGGTCCAGGTCTACGCGGAGGTGGAGGGGAGGACGGTGTCGGTGTTCGTCCGCGACCACGGCCCCGGCTTCGACCCCGACGACCTCCCCGAGGACCGCATGGGCGTACGCGAATCGATCATCGGCCGGATGCGGCGCAACGGGGGCACCGCGCGGGTGCGGCCCGCGCCGGACGGCGGGACCGAGGTCGAGCTGGAGATGGAGAGGGCGGCAGATGACTGACGCAGCGGCGCAGGAGGCGGCACCCGGCAGGCGGGCCCGGGTGGTCCTGGTCGACGACCACCGGATGTTCCGCACCGGCGTGCGCGCCGAGATCGGACGGACCGAGGAGACCGGCATCGACGTGGTCGGCGAGGCCGACGACGTGGAGTCCGCGGTCCGGGTGGTCGCCGAGACCCGGCCCGACGTGGTGCTGCTCGACGTCCACCTGCCCGGCGGCGGCGGCGTCGAGGTGCTGCGCCGCTCGGCCGGGGTGGAGGGCGTGCGCTTCCTGGCGCTGTCCGTCTCGGACGCCGCCGAGGACGTGATCGGGGTGATCCGCGGCGGCGCCCGCGGCTACGTCACCAAGACCATCACCGGCACCGACCTGGTCAACGCGGTCTTCCGGATCGCCGACGGCGACGCGGTGTTCTCGCCCCGGCTGGCCGGCTTCGTGCTGGACGCCTTCGCCGCCACCGACACCCCGCCGGTCGACGAGGACCTCGACCGGCTCACCCAGCGCGAGCGCGAGGTGCTGCGGCTGATCGCCCGCGGCTACGCCTACAAGGAGATCGCCAAGCAGCTGTTCATCTCGGTCAAGACGGTGGAGAGCCACGTCTCGGCGGTGCTGCGCAAGCTGCAGCTCTCCAACCGGCACGAGCTGACCCGCTGGGCCACCGCCCGCCGGCTGGTCTGAGCGCGAACGTGCCGGGGCCCGGTCCCCCCTCCGGAGAGG
>NZ_JBHUWH010000407.1:0-7026 GCF_042670125.1 Kitasatospora sp. NPDC057198
GTTCTTCGGTCGTCACAACCCGAATGCTGGACACCCTTCCTGCATGTCCGAAGCAGAACCAGCAAAACCAGCTGACTTCGGAACTACTCGTCTAGGCCCGGCCAGGCCCCGCCCAGGCCCGGCCAGGCCGCACCCGCGCCCCGCGTCCCGCTCCCCGCGCCCCCTCGTAGTTTGGCGGTGCCCCGTCAGGGGCAGTCTCGGCTGGACGAGGGGGCGCCGCCATGTCCGCAGAGCGCGAACCGCCCGGGGAGGCCCGGGGCTGCATCGGCCCGGTCGAGCCGGGCGAGGGCAGTTGGACGCAGTTGGTGCTGCGCCCCGGGCCGCGCCCGGAGCCGCCGCCCCGGCTGCTGAGCAGGCGTCAGCAGCGCCTGGTGGCAAGTTTCTTGCTGCTGTGCGCGCTGGCCCTGACGGCGCTGCGCGTCGCGAACTACCCTGAGCAGGCGGCGAATTCGCCTCCGCCGCAGAACGTCCCCTTCCCTTCGCAGTCCACCCGGTTCAGCTACGCCGGCCCGGTACCGGACCAACCGGGGGTCTTCTCACTGGAGTTGGCGGTGCACAACTCCGGCCCCGGCCCGGTGGACGTGCTGGGGGTGCGGCAGGGGTACCGCGGGCTGACCGTGCTGGTCTCGGGCTGGCTGCCCCGGACGGTGCCGCCCGGCGGGACGCTCTCGCTGCGGGTGGGCCTGCGGGTGACGGACTGCTCGGGCGCCCCGGCGGACGCGACCCTTCCTTTCCTCGATGTAACGCTGCGTAACACGCGTGCAATGGAGACCGTGAGTCAGATCCTGGGTGCCGACTACGCCCGGGACCTCTCCGCGGCGCTGCACTCGGCCTGCGACGACACCGATAAACGGACACCGACGACCAGCACCGATGCCCCGGACAAACCTGTCCGATAATCGGAGATCCCGGTCGTGACCAGGGAGTTGGTGAGGGCGAGCATCCACGACTCGGGACGGCGCCCGGAATTTCGGGCTCCACCTGGGGTTTTCGACCATGATGTGAGATCAACTTCCGCCGTGGTCATAACAAGAGAATCACAGCCTCTCCCGCCCCACTGCCCGAGTCGGCACCGGCGGTCTAGAGTCACGCCCAGTCACCGCGCCGTCCGGTTTTCGGGCTGGGCCGTCGCGATCCGGCACCGCCAGCCCTGTGCGCGTGTCCTCCAGATCCAGAAGGAGACCCTCGTCGTGCGAAAGAGCTCACTTCTTGCCGTGACCGTTGCAGTGACCGCGGCGCTCACCCTGTCCGCCTGCGGTTCGCGCGGCGGCAAGTCCGACTCCGGCGCGGACAACGCGAGCAGCGGCGGCAAGGGCGGCAGCGTCAAGGTGGTGATCGGCGTCGACGCCCCGATCAGCGGCAGCCTGTCCGCGCTGGGCCTCGGCATCCGCAACTCGGTGGACCTGGCGGCCAAGCAGGCCAACGCGAAGAACTACGTCCCCGGCGTGACCTTCGCGATCGAGGCCAAGGACGACCAGGCCAACCCGACCACCGGCAAGCAGAACGCCACCGCGCTCGCCGACAGCAAGGACGTGGTCGGCGTGGTCGGCCCGCTCAACTCCAGCGTCTCGCTGACCATGCAGAAGGTCTTCGACGACGCCAAGCTGGCCCAGGTCTCCCCCGCCAACACCAGCCCCGACCTGTCGCTCGGCCCGGACTGGGGCAGCAAGAAGTTCGCCCGCCAGTACCAGTCGTACTTCCGCACCGCCACCACCGACGTGGTGCAGGGCAAGTTCGCCGCCCAGTACCTGTACAACGACGCCAAGAAGACCAAGGTCTACGTCATCGACGACAAGAAGACCTACGGCGCGGGCCTGGCCGCCATCTTCGCGGACGAGTTCAAGCGGCTCGGCGGCACCGTGGTCGGCACCGACCACATCAACCCGGGCGACAAGGACTTCTCCGCGATCGCCACCAAGGTCGCCTCGGCCGGCGCCGACTCGGTCTACTACGGCGGCGAGTACCCGGACGCCGGCCCGCTCAGCGACCAGCTGAAGAAGGGCGGCGCGAAGGTCCCGCTGTTCGGCGGCGACGGCATCTACGACCCGGAGTTCATCAAGCTCGCCAACGGCAACGGCGAGGGCGACCTGGCCACCTCGGTCGGCGTCCCGGTCGAGGAGCTGGACACCGCCAAGGAGTTCGTCGCCAACTACGCCGCGGCCAAGTACCCGGAGCCGTACGCGGCGTACGGCGGCTACTCGTACGACGCCGGCTGGGCGATCATCGAGGCGGTCAAGGCCGCGGTCGAGCACAACGGCGGCAAGGTCCCGTCCGACCTGCGCACCAAGGTGCTGGAGGAGCTCGGCAAGGTGAAGTTCACCGGCGTCACCGGCCCGGTCGCCTTCGACGAGTACGGCGACACCACCAACAAGCAGCTGACCGTGTACAGCGTCCAGGGCGGCGCCTGGAAGAAGGTCAAGAGCGGTACGTACGGCGGCTGATCCGCACCGCACCTCCCCCCGCTGACAGCTGTGCAGGCGGAGGGCACCACAAGTGCCCTCCGCCTGCTCGTACCCCCCTATCCACGGAGGCCCGCGGTGCACGAACTGCCGCAAAACCTGGCCAACGGACTGATGCTCGGCCTGATGTACGGCCTGATCGCCATCGGCTACACGATGGTCTACGGCATCGTCCAGCTCATCAACTTCGCCCACGGCGAGATCTTCATGATCGGCGGCTTCGGCGCGCTGACCGCCTACGCGGCGCTGCCGCACGGCACCTCCCTCTGGCTGGCGCTGCCGGTCATGATCGTCGGCGGGGTGATCGCCTCCGTCCTCACCGCCACCGCCGCCGAGCGCTTCGCCTACCGGCCGCTGCGCACCGCGCCCCGGCTGGCGCCGCTGATCACCGCGATCGGCCTGTCGATCGCGCTGCAGCAGGTGGTCTGGGCGTTCTACCCGGACGGCAAGAAGGCGCTGTCCTTCCCGCAGTTCGGCGGCGACCCGATCGGCCTGGGCTCCTTCCACCTGCAGCGCAACGACCTGTTCCTGCTGGTCGCGGCGCCGCTGTGCATGCTGGTGCTGGCCGGCTTCGTGCGGCTCACCCGCACCGGCCGGGCCATGCAGGCCACCGCGCAGGACCCGGACACCGCCAAGCTGATGGGCATCGACACCGACCGGATCATCGTGGTCGCGTTCGCGCTGGGCGCGGCCTTCGCGGCGGTCGCGGCGGTCGCGCACGGGCTGCGCTACGGCCAGGTCGACTTCGCGATGGGCTTCCTGGCCGGCCTGAAGGCGTTCACCGCGGCGGTGCTGGGCGGCATCGGCAACATCTACGGCGCGATGCTGGGCGGCCTGGTGCTGGGCGTGGCCGAGTCGATGGCCACCGCCTACGTGCAGGACGTACCGGGCATGCACCAGCTCGGCGGCGGCGCCTGGGCCAACGTGTGGGCGTTCGTGCTGCTGATCGTCGTCCTGCTGGTGCGGCCGCAGGGCCTGCTCGGCGAGCGCGTCGCGGATCGGGTGTGAGGACCATGAACGAGAGCACGACCCACGAGACCTCCCCGGTCCTGCCGCTGCCCGCCAACCTCGCGCTGGGCGCGGCGGTCGGCGGCGGGGTGCTGGCCGCCGCCTCCGCGGCGATGTCCTGGACGTGGACGCCGGACTTCCCCGGCGACCTGACGTACTACGGCTCCCCGGCCGGCCTGCAGTGGCTGGCGCTGGTCGGCGGCGCGCTGACCGCCCTGCTGGCGCTGGCCCACCGCGGGCTGAAGGGCCTGCGCTGGCTGAGCCCCTCGGGCAGCGCCAACGGCGTGCTGTTCGCCGCGCTCGGCACCCTCGCGGTGTGCTGGTACGCGGTGGTGGCGATCGCCGTCGAGCTGGACGGCCTGGTCAACC
Source organism: Kitasatospora sp. NPDC057198 (assembly GCF_042670125.1). Classification (NCBI taxonomy): domain Bacteria; kingdom Bacillati; phylum Actinomycetota; class Actinomycetes; order Kitasatosporales; family Streptomycetaceae; genus Kitasatospora; species Kitasatospora sp. NPDC057198. The sequence goes on from NZ_JBHUWH010000407.1 coordinate 3,837, forward strand.
TGGACCCGGGCGGCTGGCTGGCCGCGGTCGGCTCGCTGCTGGCCGTCCTGGGCGCGCTGGGCCTGCCGCTGGACCGCCGGCGCACCGTCCGCCACCCCGAGCTGCACTGGGGCCTGTACGCGGCGCTGGCCGCCTCCGTGCTGCTGCGGGTCGGCTTCGGCCAGGGCTGGGCGCTGGACGCCGTGCCGCCGGGCATCCGGCCGATCTTCAGCGAGAACCTGTGGTTCTTCGTCGCCCTGCCCGTCGTCATCGCGCTCTTCCGGCTGTGGCGGCTGCTGGACGGCCGGCTGCGGATCGGCCGGATCGAGCGCCCGCTGCCCGCCGCCCGCGCCCTGCCCGGCTGGGCGGAGATCCTGGTGGTGACCGCGGTGTTCGCGGTGGGCCTGGGCGTGGTCGAGTTCGGCGTCTCCACCGAGTACGGGGAGCTGTTCGTCGGCTTCCTGCTGCTGCTCTCCTTCGCCACCGCGGCGCTGCTGGCCTCCGGCGCGGTGGGCCGGCTGCGCGAACTGACCTCCCGGCACCGGGCGGTGACCACGGGCGCGGCGTTCGCCGCGGCGGGCGCGTTCCCGTTCACCCAGAGCAGCGAGACGTACGTGCTGATCGGCACCAACATCCTGATCTTCGCGACGGTGGCGCTGGGCCTGAACGTGGTGGTCGGCCTGGCGGGCCTGCTGGACCTCGGCTACGTGGCCTTCCTGGGCGTGGGCGCGTACGCGGCCGCGCTGGTGTCGGGGTCGAAGTTCTCGGTCTTCCGGGACCTCCACCTGCCGTTCCCGGTCGCGGTGCTGATCGGTGCGGCGGCGGCGCTGGTGTTCGGCGTGGTGATCGGCGCGCCGACGCTGCGGCTGCGCGGCGACTACCTGGCGATCGTGACGCTGGGCTTCGGCGAGATCTTCCGGATCGCGATGAACAACCTGGACGGCACGTCGGGCCCGAGCCTGACCAACGGCCCGAACGGCATCGCGGCGATCCCGGACGTCAGCCTGTTCGGCTTCGACTTCGGCGAGGCGCACGACTTCGGGGCGCTGCACCTGGGCAAGAACGGCAACTACCTGCTGCTGATGCTGGTGGCCACCGCGGTCGTGGTGACGGTGTTCGCGCGGGTCGCCAACTCCCGGATCGGCCGGGCCTGGGTGGCGATCCGGGAGGACGAGACGGCGGCCGAGGCGATGGGCATCAACGGCTTCCGGGTGAAGCTGATCGCCTTCGCGCTGGGCGCGACCCTGGCCGGCCTGGCCGGTGCGGTGCAGGCGCACGTGTCGGGCGCGGTCTCGCCCGACCAGTACCTGTTCAGCAGCCCGACGCCGCCCAACTCGGCGTTCCTGCTGGCCGCGGTGATCCTGGGCGGCATGGGCACCATCAGCGGCCCGCTGGTGGGCGCGGCCCTGCTGTTCCTGATCCCGGCGAAGCTGGAGTTCCTGCAGCAGTACCAGCTGCTGGCGTTCGGCGTGGCGCTGATCCTGCTGATGCGCTTCCGCCCGGAGGGCCTGATCGCGGGCCGCCGGCAGCAGTTGGAGTTCCACGAGGTGCAGTTGCCCGCGCAGGCCGCCCCGGCCGACGACGTACCGACCACCAAGGCAGGGGCGTGAGCACCGTGACCACCGAGACCGAGACCGCCGCCGTCCCCGCCGCCGAACCGGTGCTGGAGGCGTCCGGCGTGGTGATGCGCTTCGGCGGCCTGACCGCCGTGGGCGGCGTCGACCTGACGGTCCGCCAGGGCGAGATCGTCGGCCTGATCGGCCCGAACGGCGCCGGGAAGACGACCTTCTTCAACTGCCTGACCGGGCTGTACGTGCCGACCGAGGGCACCGTGAAGTACAAGGGCACGGTGCTGCCGCCGAAGCCGCACCTGGTGACCCAGGCGGGCATCGCCCGGACGTTCCAGAACATCCGGCTGTTCGCCAACATGACGGCGCTGGAGAACGTCCTGGTCGGGCGGCACACCCGCACCAAGGAGGGGCTGTTCTCGGCGATCCTGCGCGGGCCGGGCTACCGGCGGGCCGAGGCGGAGAGCCGGGAGCGGGCCCGGGAGCTGCTGGAGTTCTGCGGCCTCGGCGCGAAGGCCGACCACCTGGCCCGCAACCTGCCCTACGGCGAGCAGCGCAAGCTGGAGATCGCCCGGGCGCTGGCCTCCGATCCCGGCCTGCTGCTGCTGGACGAGCCGACCGCGGGCATGAACCCGCAGGAGACCCGGGCCGCCGAGGAACTGGTCTTCGCGATCCGGGACCTGGGCATCGCGGTGCTGGTGATCGAGCACGACATGAAGTTCATCTTCAACCTGTGCGACCGCACCGCCGTGCTGGTGCAGGGCCGCAAGATCGTCGAGGGCGACCGGGAGACCGTCCAGAACGACGAACGGGTCGTCAGCGCGTACCTCGGCGCCCCGCTCGAAGGAACCACCGCAGCTCAGGAGGACGGCCAGTGACCGCTCTGCTGGAGGTCGAGGACCTCCGTGTCGCCTACGGCAAGATCGAGGCCGTCAAGGGCGTCTCGTTCACCGTCGAGCAGGGCGAGGTCACCACCCTGATCGGCACCAACGGGGCCGGCAAGACCACCACCCTGCGCACCCTGTCCGGGCTGCTGCGGCCGACCGCGGGCCGGGTGCTGTTCGAGGGCGAGCCGATCGACACGGTGCCCGCGCACCGGATCGTCGCGCGCGGCCTGGCGCACTCCCCCGAGGGGCGGCACATCTTCCCGCGGATGAGCATCGAGGAGAACCTGCTGCTGGGCGCCTTCCTGCGGCGCGACGCGGCGGGCATCGCCGAGGACGTGGAGCGGGCCTGCACGCTGTTCCCGATCCTGGCCGAGCGCCGCAAGCAGGCCGCGGGCACCCTCTCCGGCGGCGAGCAGCAGATGCTGGCGATGGGGCGGGCGCTGATGTCCCGGCCCAAGCTGCTGATGCTGGACGAGCCGTCGATGGGCCTGTCGCCGCTGATGATGCAGAAGATCATGGCGACCATCGTCGAGTTGAAGGCCGCGGGCACCACCATCCTGCTGGTGGAGCAGAACGCCCAGGCGGCGCTCTCCCTCTCGGACCGCGCCTACGTGATGACCACCGGCCGGATCACCCTGTCCGGCACCGGTGCGGAACTGCTGCACGACGAGTCGGTGCGCCGCCAGTACCTCGGCGAGGACTGACGCCGGACCCGCGACGCGCGGCCGCCCCCGTCCGATCGCTCCGGACGGGGGC
>NZ_JBHUWH010000408.1:0-6973 GCF_042670125.1 Kitasatospora sp. NPDC057198
GTTTGGCATATGCCAAACCGGGGGCGCCTGATGGACGCGCACGCGGAGGGGGCGGCTACACCGCGCCGTCCCCGTCCCCGTCGCCCTCCCCCGGGCCGTCCCCGTCGCCACCGGGCTCCGGCTCCAGGCCGACCTCCTCCCGGTCCTCCTCGGTGCGCTCCTCGAGTCCGGCCTCGTCGGGCCGCCGCGGCAGGCCGCGGCCGTGGCCGGTGTCGGGGTCGCCCTCGACCGCCCTGTTCGACTTGTGGTGGGTCACGGTTGCCTCCGGCAGTGGTGCGGACGTTCCTGCTCCCATCACCCCCCGGCGCCGGGAGGTCCGCAAACGGGGGACGGGGTCAGGCGTCCTCGGCCTGCACCTCGCCGGCGGCGACGGCGTCCGCGAGGCGGGCGTGGTCGGCGGTGTTGAGTTCGGCGTAGTGGTGGGCGAAGGCGGCGATCGCGCGGTCGAAGGCGTCGCCGCGGCCGAGGTAGGCGGCGATGGCGATCCGGTCGCCGGAGCGGGCGTGGGCGCGGGCCAGCGCGGCGCCGCACAGGGCGGCGTAGGCGCGCAGGCCGCGGGTGGTCATCTCGCCGACCTCGGCGGAGCCCTTCATGTCGCGCAGCTGGCGCCAGTAGAAGTGCCGCCCCCCGGGGCCGGTCATCCAGCCGAGGAAGATGTCGCTGGCGGCCTGGGTGAGCCGCTGCCCGGCGACCACCCGCTGCCCGTGCCGGGGGTACCGGCTGGGCCCGGCGTAGGGCTCCAGGACTGACGCCTCGGCCTCCTTGACCTGGAGCACCAGCGGGTCGTCGGCGTCCCGGCCCTGGAGCAGGACGACGAAGCAGCGGGTGCCGACGCTGCCGACGCCGACCACCTTGCGGGCGGTGTCGACATACCGGTAGCGGTCGAGCAGCCGGCCGCGCTCCTCGGGGAGGGTGGCCCGGTAGTCGGCGAGCAGCGAGCGCACCTCGTCGGTGTCGAAGCCGACGTGCTCGATCAGCGGGGGCTGGTCCTTGAAGCGGCGGCGGCCGCTCGCGGTGGTCTCGGTGAGCTTGCCGGCGGCCTGCAGGCTGTCGCGGCGGCGGGCGGCGGCGAGCCCGGCCTCGGTGCGGCGGCGGGGCCTGCCCTTGAGGCTGGTGAGCAGTTCGTCGGCGTCGATCCGCTGGTACCAGACCTGGAGTTCGCCGAGTCCGGCAAGCTGCCGGATCCGTTCCCGGTAGGCGCGGACGGCCCCCAGCACCACCCGGTGGGCCTCCTCGGGGCTCTCGCCGTTCTCCCTGGCGGCGACGACGAGGCTGGCGGCCAGCCGCTGGACGTCCCACTCGAACGGGCCGGGCAGGGTCTCGTCGAAGTCGTTGAGGTCGAACAGCAGGGCGCGTTCGGGCGAGGCGAACAGCCCGAAGTTGACCAGGTGGGCGTCGCCGCAGAGCTGGACGGTCAGTCCGCTGTCCGGGGCGGTCGCGAGGTCCCCGGCCATCACGGCGGCGGCGCCGCGCAGGAAGGCGAACGGGGAGGCGGCCATCCGGCCGTTGCGGATCGGCACCAGGTCGGGCAGCCGGCTCTCCGCCTGGGCGCGCAGCACCGCGAGCGGGTCGGGGCGGTCGGCGGCGGGGCGCCAGTGGCCTGCGGTGGAGCGGGGGGCGCGCTTGCGGGCGGCGCGGCCGGCCTCGACGCGCTCGTCGACCGTCAGGTGGTCGACCGTCGGATGGGGGGCGGGGGCGTCCATCGGGGGCTCCTCACGGCTCGGGGGCCGGAAGACGTACCGCCCCGGCGCGCTCCCGTACCAGCGGGAGGCACCGGGGCGGGGCGTGCTCACCCGGACGGCGGCACCCCGTGCGGTCCTACATGTTGATCATGTGGCCGGCCAGGCCGTGGATCGCCTCCTTGACGGCCTCGCCCAGCGTCGGGTGGGCGTGCACGTTGCGGCCGACCTCGTGCACCGTGAGGTCCCACTGCTGGGCCAGCGTCAGCTCCGGCAGCAGTTCGGTGACCTCGGGGCCGATCAGGTGGGCGCCGAGCAGTTCGCCGTGGGTCTCGTCGCAGATCACCTTGACGAAGCCGACGGGGTGGCCGAGGCCGTGCGCCTTGCCGTTCGCGGTGAACGGGAACTTGGCGACCTTGACGGCGTACCCCTGCTCGCGGGCCTGCGCCTCGGTCCACCCGAAGCTGGCGACCTGCGGCTGGCAGTAGGTGGCGCGCGGGACCATCACGAAGTCGATCTCCATGGTCTCCGCGCCGGCGATGGTCTCGGCGGCGATCACGGCCATCGCCTCGGCGGCGTGCGCGAGCATCAGCTTGGCGGTGACGTCGCCGATCGCGAAGATGTGCTCGGCGCTGGTGCGGCCGCGCCCGTCCACGGCGATCGCGCCGCGCTCGGTGAGCCGCACGCCGGTGTTCTCCAGGCCGTAGCCCTGGACGCGCGGCACGAAGCCGATCGCCTGGAGCACCTTGTCGGCCTCCAGCACCTCCTGCTTGCCGTCCCGGGTGACGGTGACCTTCACCGGCCCCGCCGGGTCGGAGTCGTCGATCGCGTCGACCCGGGTGGAGGTGAGCACCTGGATGCCCAGCTTGCGGTACTGCTTGGCGAGTTCGGCGGAGACGTCGGCGTCCTCCAGCGGCACCATCCGGTCCAGGAACTCGACGATGGTGACCTTGACGCCGTAGTTGTGCAGCACGTACGCGAACTCGACGCCGATCGCGCCGGCGCCCGCGATGACGATCGACTCCGGCAGCCGCTCGGTGAGGATCTGCTCCTCGTAGGTGACGACCCGCTCGCTGAGCGAGGTGCCGGGCAGCAGCCGGGTGGTGGCGCCGGCCGCGATGACGCAGTGGTCGAAGGTGACCATCTCGAAGCCGCCGGCGGTGAGCTTGACCTGGAGGGTGTGGTCGTCGACGAAGGTGCCCCAGCCGTCGTACTCGGTGATGCCGTTCTTCTTCATCAGGTAGTGGACGCCCTTGACCCGGCCGTCGGCGACCTGCCGGGAGCGGCTGAACGCCTTGCCGTAGTCGAAGGACACCTTGCCGTCGACCTCGATGCCGTACAGCCCGGCCTCGTTGAGGACGGTGTGCGCGAGTTCGGCGTTGCGCAGCAGGGCCTTCGAGGGGATGCAGCCGACGTTGAGGCAGACGCCGCCCCAGTACTTGGCCTCGATCACGGCGGTGCGCAGGCCGAGCTGGGCGGAGCGGACGGCGGCGGTGTAGCCGCCGGGGCCGGCGCCCAGGACGACCACGTCGTAGTGCGTGCTCATGTGCCTCGATCCTTCAGGAAGCGACGGACGGCCTCGCGGCCCGTGCCTCCCAGTACACCAGGACCGGACGGCTCACAGCCCGGGAAGCTCCGGCAACGCGCCCCGGTGCAGCCAGGCGTCGAGCAGCGGGCCGAGCGGGCGGTCGGTGTAGCGGGCGGCGTGCGCGGCGAAGTCGGCGGTGGTGACGACGGCGTGCCGGTAGGCGGTGGCCCAGTCGCGCAGCAGCCGGAAGAAGGCGGGGTCGCCGAGGGCGAGGCGCAGCGCGTGCACGGTCAGGCCGCCGCGCTCGTAGACCCGGTCGTCGAACATGTGCCGCCTGCCCGGGTCTCCGATCGCCAGGTCCTGCGGCAGGGCGCCCAGTTGGCGGTGGGCGTCGGCGGCCCTGCGCTGGGCGGTGGGGCCGCCGGTGCGCTCGGACCACAGCCACTCGGCGTACTTGGCCAGGCCCTCGTTGAGCCAGATGTGCCGCCAGTCGGCGACGGTGACGCTGTTGCCGAACCACTGGTGGGCCAGCTCGTGGGCGACCAGGCGCTCCCAGCCGCGCCGCCCGTCCAGGTGGTTGCGGCCGAAGGTGGCCATGCCCTGCGCCTCGACCGGCACGTCCAGGTCCTCGTCGACCACGGCGACGGTGTACCCGTCGAACGGGTACGGGCCGAACAGCTCCTCGAACAGCCGCATCATCTGCGGCTGCCGGGCGAAGTCGTGCGCGAACCGGGCGGTCAGCGGCTGCGGCACCCAGCCGCTCTGCGGGACGGTGCCGGGGGCGCGTTCGGCCAGCGGCACCCGGCGCAGCGGGGCGACCGCCAGCCCGACCAGGTAGCTGGCGGTGGGCGCGGGCTGCTCGTACACCCAGGTGGTGGCGGAGGAGCGGGTGGTGCGGCTGAGCAGCCGGCCGCCGGTGACCACGGCGTACGGGGAGGCGGTGGTGACGGCCAGCTGGTAGGCGGCCTTGTCGGCGGGGCGGTCGTTGCAGGGGAACCAGGACGGGGCGCCGGTGGGCTGGGAGGCGACCAGCGCGCCGTCGGTGATCTCCTCGAAGCCGAGGCCGCCCCAGGGGCTGCGCACCGGGCGCGGGTTGCCGGACCAGTGCACCTCGCAGGTGAACACCGCCCCGGCGGCGGGGGCCTTGGCGGGCTTGACGCGCAGCTTGCCGTCCCGGTGGGCGTACTGCGCGGGCCGCCCGTCGACCAGCACCTTGCCGATCCGGAAGTCGGCCAGGTCGAGGGCGAACTCGCGCAGCGGTTCGGGCCCGGCGATGGCGGCGATCCGGGCGGAGCCGGCCAGCCGGTTGGGGCCGGGCCGGTAGTCGAGCGCGAGCTCGTACCGGTGGGCCCGGTAGCGGAGGTCCCCGTGCCGGGGGAAGTACGGGTCGGCGGCGGGGGCCGGCTTGGGGCTCAACGCGGGGGTTCCTCCTGGCGCGGGGGCGGTCACGGTGCTGTCTGCCAGGCTTCGATCGGGTTGCCGAGCCAGCGGGTGTCGGCGGGCACCGTCTCGGCGCGCATCACCAGGGAGGCCGGGCCGAGGGTGGAGCGCTCGCCGACGGTGCTGCCGGGCAGCACGATTCCGCCGGGGCCCAGGGTGGCGCCCGCGCGGAGCTCCACAGTATCCAGCCGCATGATCCGGTCGTGGAAGAGGTGGGTCTGCAGCACGCAGCCGCGGTTGACGCTGACGCCGTCGCCGAGGGTGACCAGGTCGGCCTCGGGCAGCCAGTAGCTCTCGCACCACACGCCGCGGCCGATCTTCGCGCCGAGCGCGCGCAGCCACAGGTTCATCAGCGGCGTCCCGGCGGTGCGGCCGACCAGCCAGGGCACGGCGAGCACCTCGGTGAAGGTGTCGGCGAGCTCGTTGCGCCACACGAAGCCGGACCACAGCGGGTGCTCGACCGCCCGGAACCGGCCGACCAGCAGCCACTTGGCGGCGGCGGAGACCAGGCAGGCGGCCAGGCCCGCGCCGAGCAGGACGAGGCCGGACAGCAGCGGCTGCCCGAGGGCGCACAGCGCGGCGGCGGTGAGCACGGCCAGCCCGGTGGAGGCCAGCACCGGCACGATCCGGGCCAGCTCGGTCGCCCCGCGGGCCCAGCGCAGCCGGGCGGGCGGCTCGTAGGTCAGCGCCAGGTCGGCGGTGTCGGCGGCCCGGGGCAGCCTGACCGGCGGCATGCCCAGGTAGGAGCTGCCGCGCTTGGCCTTCTTCGGCGTCGCGGACAGCACCCCGACCAGGCCCCGGTCGGGGACGGCCCGGCCGGGCGCGGTCATCCCGGAGTTGCCCAGGAAGGCCCGCTCGCCGATCTCGGCCCGCCCGATCCGCACCCAGCCGCCGCCCAGCTCGTACGGGGCGATCAGGGTGTCGTCGGCGAGGAACGCGCCGTCGCCGACCTTGGTCAGGCTGGGCAGCGCCAGCACGGTGGACACCTCGGCGCCCTTGCCGACCCGCATGCCCAGCAGCCGCAGCCACACCGGGGTGATCAGCCCGGCGTACAGCGGGAACAGCGTCTCGCGGGCCAGGTCCATCAGCTGGCTGACCGTCCACGCCTGCCAGCCGATGCGGCCGTGCAGCGGGTGGTGGCCGGTGCGCAGGCCGAGCGAGAGCAGCCGGACGCCGGCCAGCACGAGCGCGGCGTAGGCCAGCCCGTAGGCCAGGGTGGCGGGGACGAGGGCGGTCAGGGCGCCGCGCAGGGCCTGGGCGAGGTCGTCGCCGGGGTGGACGAACCGCCCGGCGACCAGCAGTGCGGGCAGCGCGGCCAGCAGCGGCAGCAGGGCGAGGGCGAAACCGGTGGCGCCGTAGACGGCGGCCCAGCCGGGGGTGCGCGGCGGGCGCTGCTTGGGCCAGCCGCGTTCGGCCTTGCCGGTCTTGGCGGCGGGGGCGCCGGCCCAGCGCTGGCCGGTGGGGACGGATCCGGTGACGCCGGAGCCGGGGGCGATCTCGGCCCGCTTGCCGATCTTGGCGCCGGGCAGCAGCGTCGAGCGGGTGCCGACCACGGCTCCGGCGCCGATCCGCAGCGCGCCGATCTCCAGCCGGTCGCCGTCCAGCCAGTAGCCGGACAGGTCGACCTCGTTCTCGACGGCGCAGCCCCTGCCCAGCCGCAGCAGGCCGGTGACGGGCGGCAGGGCGTGCAGGTCGACGTCGGGGGCGACCCGGCAGCCGAGCGCCCGTGCGTAGCGGATGAGCCAGGAGCCGGAGAGCCGGACGGCGCCGGTGGCCTCGGCGAGCCGCTCGGCGGTCCACAGCCGCAGGTGGACGCCGCCGCCGCGCGGGTACGTGCCGGGGCCGACGCCGCGCAGCAGCAGCCGGGCGCCGCCGGCGGCGAGCGCCAGGCGGCCGGGCGCGGAGTACAGCAGGACGGCGCCCGCGGCCAGCAGCCACCAGGGCGCGACGGGCGCCCACGGGTAGTCGCCGATCAGGTGGAGCACGGCGCCGAGGACGCCGAGGGCGAGGCTCCAGCGCAGGCCGGTGAGGGTGGCCAGCGGCAGGGTCAGCAGCAGTTGCAGCACCTGGGCGCGGCGGGGGGTGGGGGCGACGGTGCGGGCCGGGCCCTCGGCCTGCGCGGACTTCTCCAGCAGCCGGGCGAGCTTGCGCAGCGTGGGCTGCTGGTAGATGTCCAGGACGGAGACGGCCGGGTAGCGGCCGCGCAGCAGGGTGGTGAGCTGGGCGGCGGCCAGCGAGCCGCCGCCGATCGCGAAGAAGTCGTCGCCCGCGCCGCGGCGCGGGGCGCCGAGGATCCGCGCCCACTGCTCGGCCAGACACGCCTCGG
>NZ_JBHUWH010000409.1:0-6971 GCF_042670125.1 Kitasatospora sp. NPDC057198
CGCCGCGTCGTACACCTCGCCGCCCACCGGGAGCAGCCACGACCGCGACCCGGCGGGACGGCGGCCGCGCCGGGCCAGGTCGACGCTGAGCGAGCCGGGGAACCACGCCCCGACCACCTCCAGCTCGTCCAGCCCGGCCCGCAGTTCGGCCGCGCCCGGGAAGTCCGCCGAGAGCAGGTGCTCCAGCACCGCGCGCTCGGCGGCGTTCAGCGGGCGCGGCCGAACTGCGGGCCGTTCGTCCTCCGTCATGGGCCGATCCTGCCACCCGTCACCCGTCACCCGTCACCCGCCGCCCGCCGCCCGTCACTGGCCGCCCGCCTCCTCGGTCCGTCAGCCCACGGCGCCCGCCGCGGCCCGCTCGGCGACGGGGCGGCGCAGCGCGGCCGGTTCGAGGGCGGGGGAGCGCCAGGCGCCGTCCGGGCGGTAGAGGTCGGTGCCGGGCGGCACGATCGCGTCGATCCGGTCCAGGGCCTCGTCGTCCAGGGTGAGCGCGGCGCCCTTCAGCAGGCCGGTCAGCTGGTCGACCGTCCGGGGGCCGAGGATCACCGAGGTGACGGCGGGGTGGGCGAGCGGGAAGGCGACGGCCAGTTCGGGCAGCGAGCAGCCGATCCCCTCGGCCAGCTCGACCAGCTGCTCGACCACCTCGAGCTTGCGGGCGTTCTCCGGGAGCGCCGGGTCGAAGCGGTGCGGGGTCAGCGCGGCCCGCCCGCTGCCCAGGTCGATCACCCCGTCCTTGCGGTAACGGCCGGTCAGGAAGCCGGAGGCGAGCGGGGCCCAGGTCAGCACGCCCATGCCGTGCCGGCGGGCCACCGGCAGCACGGTGGCCTCGACGCCGCGGGCCAGCAGCGAGTACGGCGGCTGCTCGGTGCGGAACCGGGGCAGTGCGCGGCGTTCGGCCACCCAGTGCGCCTCGACGAGGTCGCCGGCCGGGAAGGTCGAGCAGCCGAACGCCCGGATCTTGCCTGCCCGGACGAGGTCGCCCAGCACCGACAGGGTCTCCTCGACGTCGGTGCGGTGGTCGGGCCGGTGCACCTGGTAGAGGTCGATCCAGTCGGTGCGCAGCCGCCGCAGGCTGTCCTCCACCGCGCGCAGGATCCAGCGCCGCGAGTTGCCGCCCCGGTTCGGCCCCTCGCCCATCGGGAAGTGCACCTTGGTGGCCAGCACGACCTCATCGCGCCGCCCCTGCAGCGCCTTGCCGACGATCTCCTCGGACTCGCCCGCCGAGTACATGTCGGCGGTGTCGACGAAGTTGATGCCGGCGTCCAGTGCGGTGTGCACGATCCGGGCACCCTCCCGGTGGTCCGGGTTGCCGACCGAGCCGAGCATCATCGTGCCCAGGCAGTGCGTGCTCACCTCGATGCCGGTGCCGCCGAGAATCCGGTAACGCATAGTCGAGTTCCTTCCGTCGGTCCGCTGCGGGGCGCGCCGCCGGCCACTCTAGGAGCTGGAGTCGGCTCTAGATCAACACCTCCGGGTCACAGCCTCCGGGCCGGAACCCGCTCCTATGCTGATCCGATGAACGCATCGAACGGGTCCGCCGAGACGCTCGGCATCGGCCAGGTCGCCGCCCGCACCGGCCTGAGCGTGCACGCCCTGCGCTTCTACGAACGCGAGGGCATCCTCGCCGCCCCGGTCCGCCGCGAGGGCGGCGGGCGGCGCCGCTACACCCGGGGCGACGTGGAGTGGCTCAACCTCTGCATCGTCCTGCGCGCCTCCGGCATGCCCATCCCGGAGATCCGCCGCTACACCGAACTCGCCCGCACCGGCCCCGGCACCGAACCCGACCGCCTCGCCCTGCTGCGCGTCCACGAGCGGCGCGTCCTCGACCGGATCGCCGAACTCCACCGCTCGCTGGACATCGTCCGGCACAAGGTCGCGGTCTACGAGGACCACCTCGACCAGCAGTCCGCGCACGGGAGTTGACCCGGGTGCGGGCCGGGCCGTCCGGGCGTCGACGGCGTTCCCGGAGTCGTGCGGCACGCCGCCCGCCCGGCACCCCCCGCGGGCCGTCAGTCGGGGAGCCGGCCGAACAGGTGGTTGGCGGGGGCGTTGGGGTCGTCGCCGTAGAAGAACTCCAGGAGCGCCCGGTGGAACTCGTCGCGGTCCAGGCCGCCCGAGCCGTCCGCGTCCAGCGCGGCGAACACCTCGGCGCAGTCCCCGCCGGGGACGGCGGCCACCGCGTCGAACATCAGCTGGAACTCCGAGCGGTCGATCCGGCCGTTCCCGTCGAGGTCGACCAGGTCGAAGAAGCAGTCGGCCACCGGCCCGACCTGCTGCCCGTACAGGGCCGGGTCGGCGAGCGCCCGGCCGAACCCCTCGGTCATCTCCCGCAGGTCGACCCGCCCGTCGCCGTCCTGGTCCATCGGGGCGATCACGTTGGTCCAGAACCCGTCCAGCTGCCCGGTGAGCGGGCGGGCGGCCGCGGAGTCGACGGCGACGCCGCGGGCGGCGAGGTAGCGCTCGCTCATCAGCAGGACGTCCCGCCGGGTGATGAACCCGTCGCCGTCGACGTCGGCTCCGCGGAACCACTGGCCGTACTTGCGCTCTCGAAGTGCAGTCACGGTTGCGCACCGTATCCACCCCGTCACCCGCGGGCAAACGGGCGGGCCGGGGGGCGGCCGGGCCCCGGCTCAGTGTTCGATCGGGGGCGGGACAAAGGCGAGCACATCGGGCAGCAGCTCGTCATGGCGTTCGACCTCGACCAGCGTGCTGAGCGCGCTCGGCCCCTGCGACAGGCGCGAGCACGGCCGGTCCGCGGTCAGGGAGTTCGGGTTGCCGTGCCGGTCCAGGGTGCCGCTCAGCCCCGGCTCCACCGGGTCCCACCAGGCCCCGGTGGACAGCTGCACGACGCCCGGCATGACGTCCTCGGACAGCACCGCGCCCGCCAGGCAGCCGCCCCGGTCGTTGTGGACCCGCACCACCGCGCCGTCCACGATGCCGCGCGCCGCGGCGTCCGCCGGGTTGAGTGTCACCGGCTCGCGGCCGCGGACCTTCGACTCCAGGCTGCGGCCGCCGTTGTCGTACTGGCTGTGCAGCCGGGAGGCGGGCTGGTTCGAGACCAGGTGCAGCGGGAAGCGCCCCGCCAGGTCGCCGCCGAGCCACTCGGCCGGCTCGTACCACCTCGGGTGCCCGGCGCAGTCGTCGTAGCCGTACGAGTCGATCTCGGCGGAGAAGACCTCGATCCGGCCCGAGGGCGTCGCCAGCGGGAAGCGCTCCGGATCCGCCCGGAGCGCCGCGAAACTGCCGGGGAACGGCCCTTGCAGCGCGGGCAGTTCGACCGCGGAGCGGCGCCAGAACTCGTCGAAGCCGGGCAGCGCGGCCGCGTCGCCGAGCGCGGCCGCGGTCTGCTCGTACAGGTGCCGGAGCCACTCGGACTCGGAGCGCGACCCGGTGAACTCCCGCCCGTAGCCGAGCCGGGCGGCCAGCTCGGCGAAGATCCGGTGGTCGGTGCGGGACTCGCCGGCCGGTTCGCGGACCTTAGGCATCGCGGTCAGGTGCGGGTCGCAGAACCCGGCGGTGAAGTCGTCGCGCTCCAGGCTGGTGGCGACGGGCAGCACGATGTCCGCGAACTTGGCCGTGGTGTTCCACCACGCCTCGTGCACCACCACCGTGTCGGGGGCCTGCCAGGCCCTGGCCAGCCGGTGCAGGTCCTGGTGGTGGTGGAACGGGTTGCCCCCGCACCAGTAGACCAGGCGCAGTTCGGGCAGGGTCAGCCGCCGCCCGTCGTAGTCGATCGTCCGGCCCGGGTGCAGCAGGGCGTCGGCGATCCGGGCGACCGGGATGAAGTCCGGGACGGGGTTGGGCACCCCCGGGACGCCCGCCACCGGGGGACGGCCCGGGGCGACGCCGGTCGCGTCCATCGTCGCGTAGCCCGCGCCCCAGCCGCCGCCCGGCCGGCCCATCGAGCCCGCCATGGCGGCCAGCACCACCGACATCCAGATCGGCTGTTCGCCGTGGTCCGCCCGCTGCACCGCGTAGTTGACCATGACGAGGGAGCGCCGCTCGGTGAGCCGGCGGGCCAGGCCGGTGAGGGCGCCGCGGTCGAGGCCGGTGATCCGGGCGGCCCAGTCGGCGTCCTTGGGAACGCCGTCGTCCTCGCCGAGCAGGTAGTCGGCGAAGCGGTCGAACCCGGTGCAGCAGCGCCGCAGGAAGTCCTCGTCGTGCCAGCCGTTGACCAGCATGGTGTGCGCGATGCCGAGCATCGCGGCGGTGTCGGTGTTCGGGACGACCGGCAGCCACTCGGCGTCCAGGAAGCCGGCGGTGTCCCGGCGGATCGGGCTGACGTTCACGAACCGCACCCCGGCCTCGCGGCACCGCCGTTGCAGCTCCCGCGTCCGGTGCCGGGCCAGCCCGCCGGGGTTGACCTGGCTGTTCTTGAGCGCCAACCCGCCGAACGCCACCACGAGTTCGCAGTGTTCCGCGATCTCCTCCCACAGCGGCATCCGGGACTGGTAGCTCCACGGGTGCCCGCCGATCACGTGCGGCAGCACGACCTCCAGCGCCGCGGTGCTGTACGTGTTGCGCGAGTCGGTGTAGCCGCCGCCCAGCGCCAGGAACCGCTGCAACTGCCCCTGCGCGTGGTGGAACCCGCTCGCGCTCGCCCAGCCGTACGACCCGCCGAACACCGCGCCGTCCCCGTACCGCCCGCGCACCCGGCGCAGCTCGTCGCCCACCAGCGCCAGCGCCTCGTCCCAGCCCACCTCGACGAAGCCGTCCGCGCCCCGGGCCCGCTCCCCGACCCGCGGCAGCCCGTCCAGCCAGCCCTTGCGCACCGCGGGGCGCAGCACCCGGGCGCCGTCCTCGGCGGCCCGCACCATCCCGGGGCCGATCGGGGAGGGCGCCGGGTCGTCCGCCCGCGGTTCGATCCGCACCAGGCGGCCGGAGTCGACCACCGCGACGAAACTGCCCCAGTGCGTCGCCACCGGCAAGCGTCGTTCCACCGTGTGTCCACTCCGTCCCCGCGCGGGCTTCCGCCCGGACCCGACCAGCCGCCGGGTACGAGTCTCCCCGCGCCGCGGCACCCGCAAGCGCGCCGCATCAGGCCGGGGCCGGGGGCTCCGCCGCGGCGAGGAGGGCGTGCAGCGGGCGGCCCCGGCGGTGCAGCCAGGCCCGGTAGGCGGGGTTGGCGGCGGCCAGGTCGAGGTAGGCGTGCCGGAGGTCGGTCCACAGGCCGTCGAGGGCCGGGCCGGGGACGGTGTCGGGGCGCCAGGTGAGCAGCAGGCGGACGGCGAGCGGGTCGCCGCGGACGGGGCGCAGGACGGTGCCGGGGCCGGGCGGCGAGGTGGGCTGGCAGGGGCGGACGGCCTCGCCGGAGGCGACCAGTTCGGCGGCGGTGGCGTTGTCCCGGACCTGCACGACCCGCGGGTCGAGCCCGGCCCCGGCGAAGACCCGGCGCAGCGCGGCGTACTCGTGGTCGGCGGTCGGGTCGACCATCCAGGTGTCGTGGGCGAGGTCGGCGAGGCTGACCACGGGCCGGCCGGCGGCGGGGTGGGTCTCGGCGAGGGCGACGAACTGGGGTTCGCGGGCGACCAGCACCCGCCGCTCGGTGCCGGCCGGGGCGTGCAGCGGGAAGCCCTCGCTCTCGTGGACGAAGGCGATGTCGAGCTGTTCGGCGGCCACCAGGTGGAGCAGGGCGATCGCCGAGATGTCGATGTGGATGGTGGTGTCGGTGTCCGGCAGCCGGTCGTGGATGCGGCGCAGCCAGGCGGGCACCGCGCGGCTGCCGACGCTGCCGATCCGCAGCCGGCGGCGGCCCGCTCCGGCGGCCTCGGCGCGGGCGGCGGCGACCAGGGCGTCCAGTCCGGTGATCACGGGCCGGGCGCGGGAGAGCACCGAGTGGCCGAGCGCGGTGGGGCGGCTGCCGGTCCGTTCGCGGGTGAACAGCCGTCCGCCGACGGTCCGTTCGATGCGGTGCAGCTGGGTGGTCAGCGAGGGTTGGGTCATGCCGAGCCGACGGGCGGCCTTCCGGACGCTGCCGGTGTCCGCGATCGCGCACAGCACCCGGAGGTGTCGGACGTCGAGCTCCATCACGGGAGCATAACCAGGTGCCCATCGCTTGCCAAGAGCATGCCAAGAACGTGCCCACGGACCGTCAATTCGCCTGCTGTGCAGGGGTATTGCCCCGGGCTATCGCCGGTTGCCATCTCCGCGCCCCGGCCGCGCTGCCCCAAGCTCGGTGCAACCACCCGTCACCGCGTCCCGGCCGGCTCCCCACGGCCCCGGGACCCGCGAAATGGAGTCCCCCCATGAACCGCTCCATGACCGTGCTCGCCGCCGCCCTCGGACTGGTCCTCGCCGCCGGAGCCGCCGCCGTGCCCGCCGCGGCCGCCCCCACCGCCCCGGCCGCGCCCGCCGCCTCCGCCCAGGGCTACACCCCGCCCACCGGCCTCGCCGCCGACTCCGCCGAGGCGGCCGGCAACAGGGCGTTCTACGAGGCCGTGATGAAGTCGGCCCGCGCCAAGCAGGCCGCCAACCCCTACCTGCTGACCGTCGCCGTCACCTACGACGCCAGCCAGGCCCCGTCCTTCCGCACCACCATCTCGCAGAGCGCGCAGATCTGGAACTCCTCGGTCACCAACGTCCAGCTCCGCTCCGGCACCAACGCCGACTTCCGCTACTACGAGGGCAACGACTCCCGCGGCTCCTACGCCTCCACCGACGGCCACGGGCGCGGCTACATCTTCCTCGACTACGCGCAGAACCGGCAGTACAGCTCGCTGCGCGTGATCGCCCACGAGACCGGCCACGTGCTCGGCCTGCCCGACCACTACTCCGGCCCGTGCAGCGAGCTGATGTCCGGCGGCGGCCCCGGCACCTCCTGCACCAACCCCTACCCGAACGCCACCGAGCGCAGCCGGGTCAACAGCCTCTGGCTGTACGGCCTCGCCGCCGCCGGCTGACCCCGCCCGCCCGGCGCGTCTGCCCGCGCCCCGGGCCGGCCGCCGCACCCTCCGCGCCGCAGGACCCCCGCC
>NZ_JBHUWH010000410.1:0-6942 GCF_042670125.1 Kitasatospora sp. NPDC057198
TACCCGACGGTCCGTCAATCCCGTTCTCTGCCGGCCTTTTCGGCGGTACGGGCCCGCACGTGCACCCGCTCCCCCTGCGGGCCGAACAGGCTCAGGAACTCCACCGGCGCCCGCCCGGCGTTGGTGAACAGGTGCGGCGTGCGGGTGTCGAACTCGGCCGCCTCGCCCGCCTTCAGCACCACCTCGTGCTCGCCCAGCTTCAGCAGCAGCTCGCCGGAGAGCACGTACAGCCACTCGTGGCCCTCGTGCGTGCGCTGCTCGCAGTTCTCCCGGCTGCCGCCGGGGGGAACGACGATCTTGTACGCCTGCATGCCGCCGAGGCTGCGGGCCAGCGGCAGGTACGTCCAGCCGTGCCGGACGAACGGGCGCAGCCGCACCCGTGGGTCGCCGGTGGGCGGGGCGTCGACCAGTTCGTCCAGGGCCACGCCGTGCGCGCGGGCCAGCGGCAGCAGCAGTTCCAGGGTCGGCCGCCGACCGCCGGACTCCAGCCGGGACAGCGTGCTGACCGAGATGCCGGTCTGCTCGCTCAGCTGCGCCAGCGTGGTGCCGTGCTGCTGCCGGATCGCCCGCAGCCGGGGGCCGACGCCGGTCAGCACCGCCTCGAAGTCCTCGCCCATTACCCTGCTCCTCTCCACCCCTCCATTTGCCACCTCAGCAACATTGTTTGTCAATCCGGCGAACGCGGCGCACCATCGAGCCATGACCACGACGCACCGGCACGAGCACCCGCACGAGCACCCGCACGAGCACTCCGAGCAGCACGGAGACCAGCACACGAACCAGCACGCGGACCGCCCCCCGCACCCGGTCCGCCACCACGACGTGCTGATCGTCGGCGGCGGCGCCGCCGGGCTCAGCGGCGCCCTGACCCTGGCCCGCGCCCGCCGCTCCGTCCTGGTGGTCGACTCCGGCCGGCCGCGCAACGCGCCCGCCGAGGGCGTCCACGGCCTGCTCGGCCGCGAGGGCCTGCCGCCCGCCGAACTGGTCGCCCTCGGCCGGGCCGAAGTCGCCTCGTACGGCGGCGAGTTCCACGACGCCGAGGTGCTGGCCGTCGGCCGCGGGGCGGACGGCGGTTTCCGCGCCGAGCTGTCGGACGGCAGCGCGGTGCACGCCCGCCGGCTGCTGCTGACCACCGGCACCACCGACCTGCTGCCCGAGGTGCCCGGCCTGGCCGAGCGCTGGGGGCACCAGGTGGTGCACTGCCCGTACTGCCACGGCTGGGAGGTCCGCGACCGGAAGATCGCCGTGCTGGCCACCAACCCGGTGGTCGCCGTACACCAGGCGCTGCTGTGGCGGCAGTGGAGCGCGGACGTCACCCTGCTCGCGCACACCGGCGGGCCGTTCGACGAGCAGCAGCGGCGCGAGCTGGCCGCCCGCGGGGTGGGCGTGCTGCCCGGCGAGGTGGTGGCGCTGCTGCCCGAGGACGACGGCGCCGAGCTGACCGGCGTGCGGCTGGCCGACGGCACCGTGGTGCCCTGCGAGGCGCTGGCCGTCGGCACCGAGATGACGGTGACCGCGCCGTTCCTGGCCGACCTGGGCCTGGCGGCCACCGACCTGGTCCGCGAGGGCGTCCGCTTCGCCACCCGGCTGGCCACCACCGATCCGACGGGCGCCACCGGCGTCCCCGGCGTCTGGGCGGCGGGCAACCTGACCGACCCGGCCGCGCAGGTCGCGATCGCCGCCGCGGACGGGCTGCGGGCCGCCGCCGCGATCAACGCCGACCTGGTCGCCGAGGAGACCCGACTGGCCGTCGACGCGGTCGAGTTCTGGGAGAAGCGCTACGGCGAGAGCGAGCAGATCTGGAGCGGCCGCCCGAACGCCTCGCTGACCGTGCAGGCCACCGGCCTCGAGCCCGGCCGGGCGCTCGACCTGGGCTGCGGCGAGGGCGGGGACGCGCTCTGGCTGGCCGAGCGGGGCTGGCGGGTCACCGCCGTCGACATCTCCCGGGTCGCCCTGGAGCGGGCCGCCGCCCGGGCCGCCGCCGCGGGCCTCGCCGACCGGATCGACTGGCAGCGCGTCGACCTGGCGCACGCCTTCCCGTCCGGCGCGTACGACCTGGTCTCGGCGCAGTTCCTGCACTCCCCGGCCGAGTTCCCGCGCGAACGGGTGCTGCGCCGGGCCGCCGCGGCGGTCGCCCCCGGCGGCACGCTGCTGGTCACCAGCCACGCCGCGTTCCCGGTCAAGCACGACCACCCGCACCCCGAGATGCACTTCCCCACCCCGCAGGAGATGCTCGCCTCGCTGCGGCTCGACCCGGCCGGGTGGACGGTCGAGCTCGCCGAGGAGCACGCCCGCCACGACCACCCCGGGCACCCGGTCACCGACCCGGACGCCCGCCCGCACCGCGACTCCACGCTGCGCCTGCGCCGCCACGCCTGACACCCGGACTGGGAACTGAGTCCCCTCTCACACCCCCACCAGAGTGGATCTGTGGCACAGAGTGTGGTCTAGTGAGGGTACTCAGTTCCCTCCCGCGTGAAAGGACAAGGTGGCCGTGAGCTTGAGGATCGTTGTCTGTGTGAAGTACGTGCCCGACGCGACCGGTGACCGTCGCTTCGCGGACGATGCCACCACCGACCGGGAGGGCGTGGACGGCCTCCTGTCGGAGCTGGACGAGTACGGCGTCGAGCAGGCGCTGCGGATCGCGGAGGCCAACGAGGGCGCCGAGGTGACGGTGCTGACGGTGGGGCCGGACGACGCGAAGGACGCGCTGCGCAAGGCGCTGTCGATGGGCGCGGACAAGGCCGTGCACGTCAACGACGACGACATCCACGGCACGGACGCGATCGGCACCTCGGCGATCCTGGCCGCGGCGCTGGAGAAGACCGGCTACGACCTGGTGGTGTGCGGCATGGCCTCCACCGACGGCACGATGGGCGTGCTGCCCGCGCTGCTGGCCGAGCGCCTGGGCGTGCCGCAGGCCACCCTGCTGTCCGAGGTGTCGGTGGCCGGCGGCAAGGTGACCGGGCGCCGGGACGGCGACGCGGCCACCGAGCAGGTCGAGGCGGCGCTGCCCGCGGTGGTCTCGGTCACCGACCAGTCCGGCGAGGCCCGCTACCCCTCCTTCAAGGGCATCATGGCCGCGAAGAAGAAGCCGGTGCAGTCCCTGGACCTGGACGACCTGGGCATCGACGCCGACACGGTCGGCCTGGCCGGCGCCTGGACGAAGGTCGAGGACGTCACCGCCCGCCCCGCCCGCACCAAGGGCGTCATCGTGACCGACGAGGGCGAGGGCGGCAAGCAGCTCGCCGCGTACCTCGCCGAGCAGAAGTTCATCTGACGGGCCGCCGCCCCTCCCCCGGACGCCCGCGCCCCGCGCGCACCGGCCCCACCGGTCGGGCGGCCCCGCCCTCCGGGCCCCGAGCCCGCCTGACGGCACGTCACACCCGTCCTTCCACGCCTCATCAGGAGCACCCGACATGACCGAGATCCTGGTCCTGGTCGACCACGCCGACGGCGCCGTGCGCAAGCCCGCCCTCGAACTGCTGACCCTCGCCCGCCGCCTGGGCACCCCCTCCGCCGTCGTCCTGGGCGCCGGGGCCGCGGCCGCCGGCATCGCCGCCAAGGCCGCCGAGTACGGCGCCGCCAAGGTCTACACCGCCGACGCCGAGGAGTTCACCACCCAGCTCGTGGTGCCCAAGGTCGACGCGCTGACCCAGATCGCCAAGAGCGCCGGCGCCACCGCCGTGCTGGTCACCTCCTCCGGCGAGAACAAGGAGGTCGCCGCCCGCACCGCCCTGCGCCTGGGCTCCGGCCTGATCACCGACGCCGTCGACCTCGCCGCCGGCGAGAGCGGCCCCGTCGCCACCCAGTCGGTGTTCGCCGCCTCCTTCCAGGTCAGGTCCACCGTCACCACCGGCGCCCCGGTCATCACCGTCAAGCCCAACAGCGCCGCCCCCGAAGCGGCCCCCGCCGCCGGCACCGTCGAGCCCGTCACCGTCGCCCTCACCGGCAACGCCGCCACCGTCACCGCCCGCACCCCGCGCGTGTCCACCGGCCGCCCCGAGCTCACCGAGGCCGCCATCGTCGTCTCCGGCGGCCGCGGCGTCGGCGCCGCCGACGGCTTCACCGTCGTCGAGGACCTCGCCGACGCCCTCGGCGCTGCCGTCGGCGCCTCCCGCGCCGCCGTCGACGCCGGCTGGTACCCGCACAGCAGCCAGGTCGGCCAGACCGGCAAGCAGGTCTCCCCCCAGCTGTACGTCGCCGCCGGCATCTCCGGCGCCATCCAGCACCGCGCCGGCATGCAGACCAGCAAGACCATCGTCGCCGTCAACAAGGACCCCGAAGCCCCCATCTTCGAACTCGTCGACTACGGCGTCGTCGGCGACCTCTTCAACGTCCTGCCCCAGCTCACCGGCGAGGTCAAGGCCCGCAAGGGCTGAGCACCCGTCGAAGGACGAAGGGCGCGACCCCCGCGGGGGCCGCGCCCTTCGTCGCGCGCGGGGGCGGTCAGCGGCCCGCGAGGGAGTGCACGAAGCGGGTGCCGTCGATCGTGCCGAGCCCGGACGCCAGGTCGTAGCCCTTGGCGGCCTGGTAACCGGTCACCGCGTCCCAGGAGTTGTCACCCGCGGTGACGTCGGTGATGCCGCTGACCTGCTGGGGCAGCAGCGCCAGCGCGTACAGGCGCGGGTTGAGCTGGCCCAGGCGGTGGCCCGCCAGCTGGTCCGCCAGGGCGACCACGCCGGAGAAGATCGGCGTGGCCTCGCTGGTGCCGCCGACCAGGTGCCAGCCGACCCGGGTCGGGTCGTAGGACTCGTACGTCCAGGCGGCGCCGTCCACGGCCGCGCTCATCGAGATGTCCGGCGTGCCGCGGTGGTCACTGGTGGTGCCGGCCACGGCGGCCTGGTACCAGGGGCGGGCGAAGACGCCGGAGACGCCGCCGCCCGCCGCGCCGTAGTCGTCGTGCCAGACCTTGTCCGGCGCGGTGCGGTTGCCCGCGTCGTCCAGGGTCAGCTGGGTGCCGCCGACCGAGGTGACCAGCGGGTCCGCCGAGGGCCAGGAGTTGACCTTGTACGGGTACAGGTCGCTGCCGTTCTCCATCGCGTCGGTGGCGCCGTTGTCGCCGGAGGCGGCCAGCACCGTGACGTTCCGGGCGGCGGCGAACTTGAAGGCGTAGCGCAGCTTCTCGATCGACTTGAAGTCGCCCTTGTCGTAGCCGGGGAAGGTGTTCTCGGTCGCGCCGAAGCTCTGCGAGACCACGTCCACGTCGCGCGACTGGATGAGGGCCTTCTCGGCGTCCATCATCTCGGGCAGGCCGGTGACGCCCTCGGTCTCGGCGACGCCGGTCTCCACCAGCACGATGTGCGCGTCGGGGGCGATCGCGTGCGCGTACTCGACGTCCAGGGTGGTCTCGCCGGCCCAGCCGGTGTGGTCCGGGTTGGTCGGGTCGAACGCCGGGACGTTCCCCCACTTGACCACCTCGACCCGGGTGTCCGGGATGCCCCACTGCTTGTCGAAGGTCTCCAGGTCGTGCTGGATGGTGGGCGAGCCGAAGGAGTCCACGATCACGATGGTGCGGCCCTTGCCCGTCACGCCCTGCTGGTACAGCGGGTCCAGGTGGTAGGCGGTGCGGTACTGCAGCGGCGAGTAGCAGTGGATGCCGATCTGCGTGACGCAGTCCGAGGTCGATATCGGCGCGACCCGGCCGACCGCGTCGATCTGCCCGGCCGAGGCCGGGCGCAGCTTGAACGAGGGCAGGTGCGCGGCGGACCGTGCGGTGGCGGTCGCGCCGGTCAGGGCGGTGGCCCCGACGGCGAGCAGCGCGGCGGCCCGCAGCGCGGTGGAGCGTCGGGTGCCCGCGGTGGCGGGGTGCATGCCCAAGGAGACTCCTCGAAGAGACGGGCCCCGGCCCGGTCCGGCCGGGGCGCCCCTATCCCATCGGCAGCCGCCGGGCCCGGCCATAGTCCGAGAGGGCGGTGGGCATGGCCCCGGCAGGCCACCGGATTCGGTAAAGGGAACGGCGGGTTTCGGTAACGCCCCAGCTCCGGGCCGCCCGCGCGGGGCGCTGCTGCGCGCGGCCGGCCCGGACTCGTAGAGTCGGGAGGCATGGGACTGCTGACAGCACTCGACGGCGGGTACGGGGACCGGGCGGACGCGGTGGTGGTGGACGGCGCCGCCCTGTCCTGGGAGCAACTGCTGGGCGCCGCCGGGGCGGTGGCCGAACGCGCCGCCGGGGCGCCCGGCCTGGCGGTACTGGCCCGGCCGACCGCCGAGACGGTCGCCGCCGTGGTCGGCGGCCTGCTGGCGGGCGTGCCGGTGGTGCCGCTGCCGCCCGACTCCGGGCCCGTCGAGCGCGCGCACATCCTGCGCGACAGCGGCGCCGCCCTGCTGGCCGGCACCGGACTGCCCGAGGAGACCGAGGGGTTGGCGGCCCTCCCGGTCGACCTGGCGGACCGCCCGTCCGGCGCCTGGCACCCCGCCGCCGAGGACGGCGACCGGACGGCGTTCGTGCTCTACACCTCCGGCACCACCGGCGCCCCCAAGGGCGCGCTCATCCCGCACCGGGCCGTCGCCGCCGGGCTCGACGGCCTCGCCGACGCCTGGCAGTGGGACGCCGCCGACACCCTGGTGCACGGCCTGCCGCTGTTCCACGTGCACGGCCTGGTGCTCGGCGTGCTCGGCGCGCTGCGCACCGGCAGCCGGCTCGTCCACACCGGCCGGCCCACCCCCGCCGGGTACGCGGCCGCCCGCGGCAGCCTGTACTTCGGCGTCCCCACCGTCTGGTCGCGGATCGCCGCCGACCCGGCCGCCGCCCGCGAACTCGCCGCCGCCCGGCTGCTGGTCTCCGGCAGCGCCCCGCTGCCCGTCCCGGTCTTCGAACGGCTGCGGGAACTCACCGGACAGGCCCCCGCCGAGCGCTACGGCATGACCGAGACGCTGATCACCGTCGCCACCCGGGCCGACGGCGAACGCCGCCCCGGCGCCGTCGGCGTGCCGCTGCCC
>NZ_JBHUWH010000411.1:0-6907 GCF_042670125.1 Kitasatospora sp. NPDC057198
GGCCGCGCCTACACTCGGCCGGATGGAGACCTACATCGCCTTCCTGCGGGCGGTCAACGTCGGCGGCCGCACCGTGAAGATGGACCGGCTGCGGGAGCTGTTCACCGAGCTGGGGCTGGAGGGGGTGCGCAGCTACATCCAGAGCGGGAACGTGTTCTTCCGCACCGCCGAGACCGACCGGGCGGCGCTGGCGGCCCGGATCGAGGCGGGCCTGGAGGCCGGGCTCGGCTACCCGGTGCCGGTGCTGCTGCGCACGGTCGACGAGGTCGAGGCGCTGCTCGCGCTGGACCCGTTCGCGGGGGTGGAACTCACCGAGGACAAGCGGCTGTGCGTGCTGTTCCTGTCCGAGCCGCTGCCGCAGGAGATCCGGGCCGCGCTGCCGGTCGCCTCGCCGAAGGGCGACTGGGAGATGGTCGGCGCCACCGCGGACGCGGCGTTCGTGGTGATGTACGTGCGCAACGGCCGGCTGAACGGGAACCCGGCCACCGCGTTCCCCAAGTCGTACCGGGGTCAGGCCACTTCGCGCTTCTTCCACACCACCGGGAAGATCGTCGCGGCGGCCCGCAAGGGCTGACGGCGGGCCGCGGCGCGGTGGTCAACTCCCGCCGCGCCGGGCCGATTCGGCCAGCCGTTCGGCCAACTCTGAGACCAGCCTGCGCAGTTCGGCCGGTTCGACGATCGCGAACGGGCGGTCGAGGGCGGCCAGCACGCCCGGGAGCCAGTCGAGTTCGGCCACCCGCAGTTCGACGTCCGCCCAGCCGTCGGCGTCCGGCTCGCCGACCAGGGCCAGCCCGGCGGGCAGCCGGGCGCGGATCAGCCCGGCGTCCGCCCGGACCCGCAGCCGGACGCGGTGCCGGTGCGGGGCGGTGGCCAGGGCGTGCAGGACGCGCGCGGCCGGGTCCGGCCCGGCGGGCGGGTCGAAGGTGCCCGGCAGCGGGCGCGGCGCGGCCAGCCGGTCGAGCCGGAACAGCCGGTCCGCGCCGACCCCGGTGTCCCGCCCGGTCAGGTACCAGCGGCCCGCGTGCAGCACCAACCCGTGCGGCTGGACGGCCCGTTCGCCGCTGCGGCCGTCCGCGGAGGTGTAGCGGAAGGCCAGCGGGCGGCGGTGGCGCACCGCGTCGGCGACGGTCAGCAGCGCCTCCGGATCGGGGGCCGCTCCGGGGGCGGCGGGGGCGGCGGTGAAGGTCAGGGCCGCCGACAGGGCGTCCAGGCGGTGGGCGAGCCGGGGCGGCAGCACCCGGCGGATCTTCGCGGCGGCCGTCTCGCCCGCGGTGGCGGAGGCCGCGGACAGCCCCGCCCGCTCCGCGGCGACCAGGCCGAACAGGGCCGCCAGCGCCTCCTCGCCGGTGAGCATCAGCGGCGGCATCCGGTGCCCGGGGGCGAGCCGGTAGCCGCCGTAGCGGCCGCGGACCGACTCCACCGGCAGGTCCAGGTCGACCAGGTGCGCGACGTACCGGCGGACGGTGCGCTCGTCCACCTCCAGCCGTTCGGCCAGCTCCGCGACGGTGCGGACGCCGCCGGACTGCAGCAGCTCCAGCAGGGCGAGGACGCGGGCCAGGGGTCGGGTCATGCCGCTGATTCTCCCCCCGATACCGGGCGGATTCCGTCCGGTATCACCGCTAGCGTCGGAAGCCGGAAGCCGGAAGCCGGAACCATCGCACTGGAACACCGCACGGGAGCCCCGCATGCACCTCGTCTCCGTCCGCCTGATCACCGCCGACGTCGACCGCCTGGTCGCGTTCTACGAGCGCGCCACCGGCCTGACCGCCGTCCGGGCCACCCCCGACTTCGCCGAACTCCGCACTCCCGCCGGGACGTTGGCGATCGGCAGCACCCGCACCGTGCCGCTGTTCGCCCCGGGCTCGGCCGAGCCGGCCGCGAACCGCAGCGCGATCGTGGAGTTCCTGGTCGAGGACGTCGACCTGCTGCACCGCCGACTGGCCGACGGCGGCACGGAGTTCGTCGGCGGGCCGACCACCCTGCCGTGGGGCAACCGCTCGCTGCTGGTCCGCGACCCGGACGGCACCCTGGTCAACTTCTTCACGCCGGTGACGCCGGAGGCCCGAGCGCGGCAGGCGATCTGACGGTGCGTCAGGAGGCGGGCCGCTGGAGGGCGTCCAGCCACACCAGCAGCAGGGCGGTCTCCGCCGCGCCGAGCGGGGAGTTCCGCTGCCCCAGCTGGGCCTCCAACTGGCGGGCGGCGGCGGCGAGCCGGTCCTCCTCGGGGGCGGGCGCGGCTGCCGACTCGTCCAGGCAGGCGGCGAAGACCGCGTCCCGGACCCGGGTGGGCAGGGCCGGGTCGGCGAACCGCTCCGGCTGGGAGAGCAGGCTCAGGGTGACGCCGACGTTGGCCGCCAGGATGGTCTGCGCGGCCTCCCCGGCGGGGATCCGCAGCGCGCCGACCGCCGCGCAGCGCTCCAGGGTCCGCTGGAGCATCTCGAAGATCCGGGCGGCGGTCTCCGGCACCTCGGGCAGTGCCGGTGAGAACATCAGCCGGTACAGCGCCCGGTTGGACAGCGCGAAGTCCACGTGGTCGTCCCAGCCCGCGCGCAGGTCGGCGACCGGGTCGCCGGTGACGGCCAGGCGCTGCTTGCGGCCGATGTAGCGCTCGAAGCCGTGCGCGACCAGTGCGGTCAGCAGGCCGTTCTTGTCGCCGAACAGCCGGTACAGCACGGGCTGCTTGACGCCGACGGCCTCGCACACGGCGCGGGTCGAGACGTCGTTGTCGGAGGACTCCTCCAGCAGGTCCTCGGCGGCCTCCAGCATCCGGGAGCGCAGGTCGCCCGTCCCCCGGGGGGTGCCGCCGGTGGCGTCGTTCATGGCCTGCTCCTCGCCTGTCCCTCGCCCGTCCTTCGCCCGTCCTTCGGGCCGGTGCCGCCCGGCCAGCGTAGTGGAGGGCGGATCCGCTACTCGGCCGGAGCGTCACCGGTCCCGTTGATCATGGCGGCGGTCAGGACGTGGCCGCCGATGCCCCAACCGCCGTCGGTGACCTCCTCGACCAGGACCATGGTGTTCTGCCGGGCGCGTTCGCCGTAGATCTCGGCGTACAGGTCGGTGACGCGGTCGACGATCAGCTGCTTCTGCGCCGGGGCCAGGGTGCCGGCGGGAACCTTGAAGTTGGCGAAAGGCACGGGGTTCTCCTCGTGAGAGTGGTGCGGGGTGGTGCGGGGGCGGGTGGCGCAGGGCCGGGTGGTGCGGTGGGGGCGGGGCCGGTTCAGGCGATGCCGCCGTTGCTGCGGATGTTCTGGCCGTTGATCCAGCGGCCGGCCGGGCCGGCCAGGAAGACGGCCAGGTCGGCGATGTCCTCGGGGGTGCCCAGGCGTTCCAGCGGGGGCTGGGCGGCCAGCCGGTCGACGGCGGCCTCGTCCTTGCCGTCCAGGAACAGCGGGGTGGCGGTGGGGCCGGGGGCGATCGTGTTGACCGTGACGTCCCGGCCGCGCAGCTCGCGGGCCAGCACCAGGGTCAGTGCCTCGACGGCGCCCTTGCTGGCCGCGTACGCCCCGTAGGTCGGGAACTGGAGGCCGAGCACCGAGGTGGAGAAGTTGATCAGCGCCCCGCCCCGGCGCAGTCGGCGGGCGGCCTGCTGGGCGACCACGAAGGTGCCGCGGACGTTGACCCGCTGCACCTCGTCGAAGTCGGCCAGGTCGAGTTCGGCGACCGGGGCCAGGCGCATCACGCCCGCGGTGTGGACGACCACGTCCAGCCCGCCGAACTCGGCCTCGACCAGGTCGAACGCGGCGGCCATCGCCCGCTCGTCCGCGACGTCACCGCCGACCGCCAGGGCCCGGCCGCCGGCCGCGGTGACCTCGGCGACCAGGTCCTCGGCCTTGGCCCGGTTGCCGGAGTAGTGGACGGCGACGGGGTGCCCGGCGCGGGCGAGCCCCTGGACCACGGCCCGGCCGATGCCGCCGGAGCCACCGGTGACCAGGGCGACCCGGGGTGCTGCGTCAGTGCTGGACATGGCGGTACCTCTTTCGTCTCGACGAAGTCGCATGTCGTTGATAACGGCCTGCTGTTGTCAACGATAACACAGAATCGTTTCGACGCTACGGGTATGTTGTTATCGATGAAACGCCGCGGTGCGGGGCGCCGGTCAGTGCGGGAGGGGCAGGGCCGGGCGCAGCCGGGGCAGCTCCTCGCGGAAGTCGGCGATCACGGAGGCGATCTCCCGGGTCGTGGTGGTGCCCTCCAGCCGGTCGAGGTAGAGGTTCCGGGCGGCCAGCGCCTCGACCGTGGCGCCGAAGTAGAGCGTCATCAGCGGGTTGACGAACAGCGTGCTGTCGCGGGTGCGTTCGGTGAAGCGGACGTCGCCGAACTCGCCGCGCAGTGCGGCGGCGATCGAGCCGTGCACGATGCTGGGGTGCTCGGGGCACTCCTCCCGGGCCCGGGTGACGGCGTCCAGGTAGCGGGCGGCCCCGGGGGAGCCGGCCGGGATCGAGAAGGCGCCGAGGTAGCCGCCGTCGCGGTGCAGCGCGGCCAGGTTCTCCAGCACCAGGCCGTGGCTGACGCCGTGGTGCGCGTCGATACCGAAGCCCAGGCAGGCCACCAGCCGGTGCGGCACGTTCCGCAGCCCGGCGACCGCGGCCAGCGAGGCCATGTCCTCCTCGGGGGTGCCGAGGCCGGCCTCGTCGCCGCGCAGCAGGATGTCGGTGCCGCCGTCGACCAGCAGGATCGCGTCGATCCCGAGCCGCCGCACCAGCGCCCGGTACGCGGCCCGCAGCGGCTTCACCCCGCACGAGGCGAACGCCCAGACGGTGTCCGGCAGCCCGTGCTCCGGCCCGTGCTCCCGCAGCCAGCGGGCCAGCGACCGTTCGGGGAACCCGGGTTCGGCGGAGCGGGTGTCGGGCGTGATCCGGGCCAGCTGCGGCCCCGCCCAGGCGCTGCCGTCCAGGCCGTAGTGGTGGGTGAACGCCAGGTTCGCCAGGTGCACTTCGCGCCCGGCGGCCCGCAGCGCGAGCGCGATCGGCAGGCCCGCGTACACGTCGTGGCCGCCGCCCGCGCCGGCGACCAGGATCCGCTCGGCACCCAGCAGGCGGGTGAGCAGCGGTGGTTGGAGGAGTTCGTCAATGGTCATCGAGGGCGGACGCTAGCAGCGGGGCCGGGCCGGGCGGCAGCGGTTTTCGGCACCGCGCGGGCGGCGCCGGGGCCGGGTCAGTGCGGGAAGGCCCGGGGCGGCCGCTGCCGGGGGAGGGCGTCCTGGAAGCGTGCGATGGCGGAGGCGACCTGTCCGAGCAGCACGGTGTGCTCCAGCCGGTCGAGGTAGAGGTTCCGGGCGGCCAGTGCCTCGACCGTGGCGCCGAAGTAGAGCGTCATCAGCGGGTTGACGAACAGCGTGCTGCCGCGGGTGCGTTCGGTGAAGCGGACGTCGCCGAACTCGCCGCGCAGTGCGGCGGCAATCGAGCCCTGGACGATGCTGGGGTGCTCGGGGCACTCGTCGCGGGCGTGCGCGACGGCGTCCAGGTAGTGGGCGGCCTCGGGGGAGCCGTCCGGGATCGAGAACGCGCCGAGGTAGCCGCCGTCGCGGTGCAGCGCGGCCAGGTTCTCCAGCACCAGGCTGTGGTTGACCCCGTGGTAGGCGTCGATGCCGAACCCGAGCGCGGCGACCAGCCGGTGCGGCACCTCCGGCATCCCCGCGACGGCGGCCAGCGAGGCCATGTCCTCCTCGGGGGTGCCGAGCCCGGCCTCGTCGCCGCGCAGCAGGATGTCGGTGCCGCCGTCCACCAGCAGGATCGCGTCGACGCCCAGCAGGTCGACCAGCGCCCGGTACGCGGCCCGCAGCGGCTGCACCCCGGTCGGCGGGAACGCCCAGACGGTGTCCGGCAGTTGGAGGTCGGACCGGTGCTCCCGCAGCCAGCGGGCCAGCGAGCGTTCGGGGAAGTACCGGTCGGCGGAGCGCACGTCCGGGGTGATCCGGGCCAGCTCGGGGGCCGCCCAGACGTCCAGGTCGAGGCCGTGCAGACTGCTGAACGAGGAGTTGGCGAAGTGCACTTCGCGCCCGGCCGCCCGCAGCGCGAGCCCGATCGGCAGCCCCGCGTACACGTCGAACCCGCCGCCCGCGCCGGCGATCAGGATCCGCTCGGCGGCCAACAGCCGGGTGAGCAGCGGGGGCTGCAGCAGACTGGTCACCAGCGGAAGGTACCAGGCGGCCGGCGCGGCCCCGGGGGAACGCGGTTGTCAGTGCCGGTGGGCAGAGTGCCCGGCATGTTCGAGGGACTTGACGAGATCGACTGGCCGACGATGCACCACGCCTACGGCACCGCCGAGGAGGTGCCCGGACTGCTGCGCGGGATCGCCTCCGCCGACCCGCAGGCGCGCGGCCGCGCGTGCAGCAGGTTCTACAGCGCCGTGCACCACCAGGGCGACGTGTACCGGTGCACGGCCGCGGCCCTGCCGTTCCTGTTCGAGCTGGCGCGGGACACCACCGCGCTGGGGCGGGCGGCGGCGGTCGAACTGCTGGTCAGCGTCGGCGGGTCCGCGGTCGGGCGCCTCGACTACGAGCGGGTCCGGCGCGCCGAGAAGGGCGTGGAGGAGACGGAACCGGACCCCGCGGACCCCTACTGGGAGTACTGCGGGCACCCCGCGGCGGCGGCCCTGCTGCGGGAGCGGGCCGAGGAGTTCGTCGGGTTCGCCGCCGAGCCCGACCGGCTGCTGCGGCAGGCCGCGATACCGGCGCTCGGCCTGTTCCTCGAGGACGACCGGCGAAGGCGGTGTCGGCCAGCAGGAACAGGAAGCCGCCGTGGGCGGTCCGGTGGCCGTTCACCATCGCCGGGGTCACCGTCATGCGCACCACGGCCCGGCCGGCGCTGTGCTCCACCAGCTCGATGCCGAGCCCCCGGGAGGCCTCGTCCGCGGAGAACATCGCCTCCGTGGGCGTCTGCTCAGTGGCCTGCGACACCGTACCCACCAC
>NZ_JBHUWH010000412.1:0-6906 GCF_042670125.1 Kitasatospora sp. NPDC057198
CCGCGGGGCTGGGCGAAGCGGACCATGTTGCCGGCCGGGTCGCGGAACGCGCAGTCGCGGACGCCGTAGGGCTGGTCCATCGGCTCCTGGAGCACGTCGGCGCCGGTGGCCCGGATCTTCTCGAAGGTGGCGTCGCAGTCGGGGGTGCGGAAGTTGACCGCGCGCAGCAGGCCCTTGGCGAGCAGTTCGGCGGCGGCCTGCCGGTCGGCGTCGGTGGCGCCCGGGTCGGCGACCGGGGGTTCGAGCACGACCTCGACCTCGGGCTGGGCGGCGGAGCCGAGGGTGACCCAGCGCATCCCCTCGAAGCCGACGTCGTTGCGCACCTCCAGCCCGAGGGCGTCGCGGTAGAAGCCGAGCGCGGCGTCGTGGTCGTCGACGGCGATGAAGCACTGCGAGAGTTTGATGTCCATGCCCCCGACGCTACTGACCGGCGGGGCCGGATGCTTCTCCGTTCCTGATCTCCTGCGCAGGCGGCCGCGCGGCCTCTTGCATGGCCTCTTGCGCGGGCGGCCGCGGCGGCTGCTCCGGGCGTCCGGTGCCGGTGCCGCGGATCGGGCGGGTGAGGTACATCGCGACGCAGGCGGTGATGTGTTCGGCGGCGCTGTGGTCGCGGGCCCGGTAGGCGCTGGGGCTCTCGCCGACGAGTTCGGTGAAGCGGGTGCTGAACGAGCCCAGCGAGGTACAGCCGACGGCCATGCACACCTCGGTGACGGACAGGTCGCCGCGGCGCAGCAGCGCCTTGGCGCGCTCGATCCGGCGGGTCATCAGGTAGCTGTACGGGGTTTCGCCGTACGCGGCGCGGAAGCTGCGCTGGAAGTGGCCGACGGACATCAGGGCGACCTTGGCGAGGGCGGCGACGTCCAGCGGTTCGGCGTAGTCGCGGTCCATGGTGTCGCGGGCCCGGCGGAGGCGTTTGAGGTCGTCGATCTGCACGGGCCCAGGGTAGTCGCGGGTCCGGACCGGCGGGGGGATGATTCGATCATCCGCCGACCGTTCGTCATACTTCGGTCGAAACCGGGCATTCGGGTGATGTCCGGGTGGTTCGGACTCTCACTCCCGGGCCGCCCGCTGCTAGCTTTTGAGTCACGCGAGGGAGCCCGGTGGAGTGGCCGAGAGGCGAGGCAACGGCTTGCAGGGCCGTGTACATAGGTTCGATTCCTGTCTCCACCTCCTCGCTCCCCTCGATGTCCGCCCCCGCCCGGTTGGCCGGGCGGCAGTCGAGGAAGGAATGGCTTGATGGCCATCGCCACCGTCAACCCGGCCGACGGCCGCACCGTCGAGGTCTTCGACCCGCTGGACGAGACCGCCGTGGAGCGCCGGCTGGCCCGCGCGCAGTCGGCGTTCGAGTCCTGGCGGCTGACCACCTTCGCGCACCGCGCCGAACTGATGCACCGGGCCGCCGAGTTGCTGGAGCAGGCGAACGAGCAGGTGGCCCGGACGATGACGCTGGAGATGGGCAAGCCGCTGGCGCAGGCCAGGGCCGAGGCGGCCAAGTGCGCGAAGGCGATGCGCTGGTACGCGGACCGGGCCGAGGAGTTGCTCGCCGACGAGCACCCGGCGCAGCGGGACGTGGCGGACTCCGGCGGGGTCGCGGCGTACGTCCGGTACCGGCCGCTGGGGCCGGTGCTGGCGGTGATGCCGTGGAACTTCCCGTTCTGGCAGGTGGTGCGGTTCGCCGCGCCGGCCCTGATGGCGGGCAACGTGGGCCTGCTCAAGCACGCCTCGAACGTGCCGCGCACGGCGCTCGCGCTGGAGGAGCTGTTCGCCCGCGCCGGGTTCCCGCAGGGCTGCT
Source organism: Kitasatospora sp. NPDC057198 (assembly GCF_042670125.1). Lineage (NCBI taxonomy): Bacteria > Bacillati > Actinomycetota > Actinomycetes > Kitasatosporales > Streptomycetaceae > Kitasatospora > Kitasatospora sp. NPDC057198. Next base: position 1,793 of record NZ_JBHUWH010000412.1, read on the forward strand.
TCCAGACGCTGCTGATCTCCTCGTCCCAGGTGGAGGCGGTGATCCGGGACGAGCGGGTGGTGGCGGTGACGCTGACCGGCAGCGAGGGCGCGGGCCGGTCGGTGGCGGCGGTGGCCGGCGACGAGATCAAGAAGACGGTGCTGGAGCTGGGCGGCAGCGACCCGTTCCTGGTGCTGCCCTCGGCGGACGTGCCGGCCGCGGCCGAGCGGGCGGTCACCGCCCGGGTGCAGAACAACGGGCAGTCCTGCATCGCCGCGAAGCGCTTCATCGTGCACACGGACGTGTACGAGGAGTTCCTGGCCGCGTTCACCGGGCGGATGCGGGCGCTGACCGTCGGCGACCCGTCGGCGGAGGACACCGAGGTCGGCCCGCTGGCCACCGAGCAGGGCCGCACCGACCTGGAGGTGCTGGTCGCGGACGCGATCGGGCACGGCGCGACGGTGGCCTGCGGCGGCGCCCGGCCGGACGACCCGGCGCTGGCGGACGGCTGGTACTACCTGCCGACGGTGCTGACCGGGGTGACGCCGAAGATGCGGATCCACCGCGAGGAGGCGTTCGGCCCGGTCGCCACCGTGTACCGGGTCGCCGACCTGGACGAGGCCGTCGCGGTCGCCAACGACTCGCCGTTCGGCCTGAGTTCGAACGTCTGGACCACGGACGGGGCGGACCGCGAGCGCTGCGTGCGCGACCTGCGGGCGGGCGGCGTGTTCTTCAACGGGATGACCGCCTCGCACCCGGCGTTCCCGTTCGGCGGGGTCAAGCGCTCCGGCTACGGGCGGGAGCTGTCCGGCCACGGCATCCGCGAGTTCTGCAACATCACCACGGTGTGGTCCGGGAGCTGACCGCGCACCGCCGAAGCGGGCCGGGCGGTGCGGGCGGTGCGGGGTTCAGGCGGCGTGCGGGTGGGCGCGTTCGTGGCGGCCGAGGAACTGGGCGGCGAACGCGACGATGGTGACGGCCCACACCACCGAGAACACGATCAGCAGCCAGAGCTGGCCGATCTGCGCCGCGACCAGGCCGAGGCCCAGGGACAGCGCGAGCAGGAAGACCAGCGAGGAGTTGTGCTTGGCGGTCAGCCAGGCGGTGAACCGGTGCAGCGCGCCGGGGCCCGGACCGCCGGTGGCGGTCGTTCCCGTGGCGGTCGTTCCGGTAGCGGTCGCGGGCATCGCCCTCACCTCCGCGGAGTTCGGCGTCCGTTCGAGTATCGCGCCGGTCGGGGCGGACGGGCCACCTGTGGGAGGATCGCGGGGGCGCCGGTGGCGGACTCGCATGCACGATCAGGGGCCCGGGGAACGGCGGGTCCGTGCTGCTGGCGGCCGAAGCCCACCGGAGGTTCGTGCTGCTGCGTGTCCGTGACAGAACCGGAAGCAGATGCGCGCTCCGGCAGTGAACCTCTCGCAGACCGGGGCTCGCCGTTCCCCGAGCCCCTGGTGGTTGCTCTTCTCCCTGCGCCGAGCGCTGGCCGGAGGAGTTCGCCGATCCGGAGGGCGGGCCGCTGCTGTGCCACAACGACGTGTGCGCGGAGAACGTGGTGTTCCGGGCGGGCGGGGCGGCCGCGCGTACCTCGAAGTGCCGCGCCGGCTGGCCCTGTTCGCGGACGCGTACGGCCTCTCCCCCGCCGACCGGCTGGCCCTGCCGTCCGTCCTGGAGCAGGCCACCGGCGTCTGCCGGGCCTTCGTCGCCCGCCGGATCGCGGCCGGGGACGCCGCGTTCGTCGACTACTTCGCCCAGTACGGCGGTTGGGCCCGCTGGGACCGGCTGCAGTCCTGGCTGGCGGAACAACGGCCGCTGCTGGAGCGGCGGTTGCGGGATTGACGGTGGCGGGCCGTAGGGTGTGGCCGGTTCGATCGCCTCCCGTTCCCCCGAAGGTGTCCCATGGGCTTCCACCAGCACTTCCGCGCCGTCCCGCCGGATGAACTCGTCGTCGAGGCCGGGTGGTTGGCGGAGTTCATGCTGGCGGCGTGGCGGCGGTTCCAGGAGGAGTACGCGGCGGGGGTCGCGAACGCCTTCGAGAAGGACTTCGACCTCCACGCGCGGCTGTACACCGGCGGGGCCGACCTCGACGAGAACGACTCGGACGTGCGGACGCTGCCGGTGTACGGCGGTGACCCGGTCTTCCCGGAGAGCGGGGAGCCGCCGTTCCTGGTGATGCCGCCCGAGCAGGTGGCGCGGACGGCGGAGTACCTGGCCGGCGCCGACTTCGACGCGCTGTGGGCGGTCGCGGGCGAGCGGATCCGACTCTCGTCCGGGGACGGGGACATGGCGCAGGAGAAGGCGTACCGGCTGGGCGAGCACCGGGATTTGACGGAGTTCTACGGGCGGGCGGCGGCGGCCGGGCATGCGGTGGTCAAGGCGTTCCGGTTCTGAACGGGCGCGTGGTTCAGGAGAGTTGGCGGCGCATCAGGGTGCACATCGTCTCGTACCTCCGGAGTGTGCCGTCCTCGTCCTCGACGTCCCAGGCGTCGGGGGCACGGCCGAAGGCGCGGTAGCCGAGGCGTTCGTAGAGGGCGCGGGCGCGCGGGTTGGACTCCTCGACGCCGAGTTCGGCGGCGGTCAGGCCGCGGGCGGTGATGCGCTGCTCGGCGGAGCGGATCAGCAGGGTGCCGATGCCGCAGGACTGGAGGGCCGGGTGGACGCCGAGCTGCCAGAGGGTGCCGGCGCCGGGGGCGGGCAGGTAGTCGACGCCGCCGACCGCGACGGGGAGGCCGGCCGGGGTGCACACCGCCAGGTAGTCGACCTCGCCGGCCTCGGCGCGGCGGAGCTGGTGGACGAGCTCGCGCACGTGCTTGGGCGAGCCGGCCCAGCCGCAGGAGGGCAGGTCGGCCTCGGTGAGGTCGCGCACCGTCAGGCGCAGCCTGATCTCGGTCATCGCAGGGTTCCTTCCGCAGCCGGTCCGTCCGGACATTGCAGCAGCCGGACTCCCGTGCTGTCGAAGGGTTTCAGGACGGGTCGGCCGGGAGCAGCCGCCCGGTGAGGTGGTCGGCGGCGAGGTGGGCGTGCAGCCGGACGCCGAGGGGGAGGGTGTCGTCGTCGAGGTAGAAGCGCGGGTTGTGGTTGGGGACGATGCCGCGGCCGCCGGGGGTGGGGACGGGGTTCCCGGCGGCGTCGAGTTCGGTGTCCTGGGCGCCGAGCATGACGTACAGGCCGCCGTAGGCGTTGACGAACTCGGAGACGTCGTCGTAGCCGAGGGTCGCGCCGGTCTCCAGGACGCGGCCCGCGCCGACCACCCGGCGCAGCGTGGGCAGGGCGGCGTCCAGCCACTCCCGGCGGTTGTCGACGGCGGGCACGTCCTGGAGGTGCTCGACGGTGGCGGTGCAGCCGTGCGCCTCGGCGGTGTGCTCGGCGAGGCGGGTCAGGCGGCGCTGGACGTCGGCCATGTCGGTCTCGACGGCGCAGCGGACGGTGCCCCAGAGGGTGACGTGCTCGCCGATGATGTTGAAGCGGCCGATGTCCTCGACGTGGCCGATGGTGACGGTGACGGGGTGGTAGGCGTCGAGCTGGCGGTAGAGCTGGCCGATGCCGGTGACGATCGCGGCGGCGGGCGGCATCGGGTCGACGCCCTGCCAGGGGGTGGAGCCGTGCACCTGGCGGCCGGTCACGGTGATCTTGACCAGGCAGGAGGCGGCGTACTGGTTGCCGGCCCGGTAGCCGACGTGGCCCTTGGGGTGCGGGGTGAGGTGCATGCCGAAGACCATGGTGGGTTCGGGGTCGTCGAGGGCGTGCTCGGCGAGCATCTGCCGGGCCCCGCCGGTCTCGGTGACCGGCGGGCCCTCCTCGGCGGGCTGGAAGACGAACAGCACGGTGCCGGGCAGCTGTTCGCGCACCCCGCCCAGTACGGTGGCGGCGCCGAGCAGCATCGCGGTGTGGCCGTCGTGGCCGCAGGCGTGCGAGACCGGGAACGGGCCGCCGGGGTAGTCGTGGTCGACGGTCGAGGAGGCGAAGTCGGCGCCGCACAGGTCGGCGACCGGCAGCGCGTCGGTGTCGGCCCGCAGCGCCACCACCCGCCCGCCGGGCCGTCCGCCGCGCAGCACCCCGACCACGCCGTGCCCGGCGATGCCGGTGCGGACCTCGTCCAGGCCGAGCGAGGTGAGGTGGTCGGCGATCAGGGCGGCGGTGGCGCCCTCCCGGTTGGACAGTTCGGGGTGCCGGTGCAGGTGCCGCCGCCAGGCGATCACCTGCTCGGCGACGGCCGCGCTGCGGCGGTCCAGTTCGGCGTACAGGGGTGTGGGGTCCGTCGTGTCCACGGGCGTCCTCCGGTCGGTGTTCCCCCCCGCTGCGGCCAGGGTCGAGCGTACGGTGCGGGGGCCCGCGGGGGCGTCAGGACGCGGGCCGGGCCGGGGTGTCGGCGGTCGGGTCGGCCCGGACGGGAACGGGGGGCGGGGCCGGGTGGGGGGCCGGGGGGTGAAGCGCGGTTCCTGGCGGTCGGTCGGCCCCGTCCGGCGCGCGGTGTGACGTCCGTCCCCCTCCCGGGGCGGGCTCGGAGCGGGCCCGGCCTGGTAATTTAACGATCGTTCGATCAAGCGAGCGCGCGACAGGAGTCCGCATGGTGCAGAGCGCCGAGAGGCTGGCCCGGTGGGCCGCCGAGTCCACCCCCTCCCCCGAAGACCTCGCCCTCGCCGAGCGGGCGCTGCGGGACACCGTGGCGGTCGCACTGGCCGCCCGCGAGCACCCGATGGCCGCGCTCGCCACCCCGCTGCCGGACGCCGCCCGCTGGGCGGCGGTCGCGCACGTCCTGGACTTCGACGACCTGCACCTGCCGTCGACCACCCACATCAGCACGGTCTGCGTCCCCGCCGTGCTGGCCGCCGGCGGCGACGCCCGCGCCTACCTGGCGGGCGCGGGCGTGATGGCCCGGCTCGGCACCGCCCTGGGCTGGGCGCACTACACCTCGGGCTGGCACGCCACCTGCACCGCCGGGGCCCCGGCCGCGGCCGTCGCGGCGGGGCTCGCGCTCGGGCTGGACGCCGACGGCCTGGCCCGCGCGATCGTCCTGGCGCTGCCCGCGGCGGGCGGCGTGCAGCGGGCGTTCGGCACCGACGCCAAGGCGCTGCAGGTGGGGTTCGCGGCGGAGGCGGGCGTCCGGGCGGCGCGGCTGGCGGCGGCCGGGGCCGGGG
>NZ_JBHUWH010000413.1:0-6903 GCF_042670125.1 Kitasatospora sp. NPDC057198
CCTGATGCCCGGGGCCTTCCCCGCCGGCCGCCGAATTCGGCCGCCGATTCCGGCAGCGGGAAAGCCGGCCGCCCTGCCGCCCGCCCCACCGCCTGCTCCGCCGCCCGCCTCCTGGCACGACGGCCCCGGGGAATCCCGGCCCGACCGGCTCAGGTCGGCCCCGGTCGGGCCGAAAAGCGAGGAGACGGGCCCGGTTCCCGATACCGGTACGCCGTTCCCCCTCCTGCCGGTCACCCATTCCGGAAGATCGAGTGGGAGCGCTCCCACAGCAATCCGCCGGACAGCATGTCAGCGCCGGGGGTTCCTGTCAAAGGTCCCGCCACCCCGTCCGGCCGACGGCCCGACTCCCCGTCAGACCGCCTGCCGGACACCGGAACTCCCCCGGCGTTCCCCCGCCGGCCCCGCACAGCTCCGGACGTGCGCGGTCACCCCCGGGGGCGCCCCCGTCACCTGTAGATGACGCCGGGCTCCGCGACCCCGGGCGCCAGCAACTCCCCCACCGTGACGAAGGTGTAGCCCTGCCCGGCCAGCCCCTCCAGCACGGCGGGCAGCGCGGGCACCGTGCCCTTGTGCAGCGGGTGCAGCAGGACGATCCCGTCCCGCGCCGCCCCGTCCAGCACCCGCCGGGCGATCAGCGCGCTGTCGTCCGTCGCGTAGTCCCGCGCGGTCACCGTCCACAGCACCTGGGCCATGCCGAGCTCCCGCGAGATCCGCGACACCCGGTCGTCGGTCCGCCCCTCCGGCGGCCGCATCAGCGTGGGCCGCCGCCCGGTGACCCCCTCGATGACGTCCGCCGTCCGGTCGAGCTCCGCCCGCACCTCCGCGTCCCCGACCTCGGTCAACCGGGGGTGGTTCCAGGTGTGGTCGCCGATCTCGTGCCCCTCCCGCGCGATCCGCCGCACCACCTCGGCGTTCCCCGCCACGTCCCGCCCCTCCAGGAAGAACGTCCCCACCGCCCCGTACCGCGCCAACAGGTCCATCACCGCCCCCGTCGGCTCCCCCGGACTCCCGTCGAAGGTCAACGCGATGCACTTCACCCGCGCACAGTCCACCCGCCCCACCCCCGCGCCGCCCCCCACCGCCCGCTCCCGCGCCTCCCCCGGACTGACCGTCACCATGGCGAAGCTCCGCACGACCACCACCGTGACCAACCCCGCCACCGCCAGCACCGCCGCCACCAGCACCAGGTAGAACCGCGGCCCCCGCTTCACCCACTTCATGCCCTCGACCCTACATTTCCCCTTTCGCCCGACTTCGCCCCACCCCGGGCCCGCCCGTTCCCGGAACGCACGGCGGGAACGGGAGCCGTCCAGGACCGCGCCGGGACGGACGGCCCACCCGCCGTCCGCCCCGCCTGCCCCGGTCGCCCCGGTCGCCTCCGACGCGCGGTACTCGGAGCACGGGACTCGGAGCACCGGCCTCAGAGCACGGACGCCGCGAAGGCGAGCGCCACGGGGAAGTGGTGGCTGCCGCCGCCCTCGTGGCCGTTGTAGGGGTAGACGCTGATCTCCTTCGGGCCGAGGTAGTGGTGGTAGGAGGCGAAGACGGTCTCGGGCGGGCAGACCTCGTCCATCAGCGCGACCGAGTACAGCGCCGGGGCGGTGGCGCGGGCCGCGAAGTTGAGGCCGTCGAAGTGGGCGAGGGTGGCGAAGACGGTCTCCACCTTGTCCCGGTGGACCTTGCAGAACTCGGCGACCTCCTTGTAGGGGAAGGCGTCGGTGATCTCGGTGGCGCGGCGGATGTGCTGCAGGAAGGGGACGTCCGCGACCACCCCGGCCAGGTCGGGCACCAGGCCCGCGACGGCCAGCGCCAGGCCGCCGCCCTGGCTGCCGCCCGCCACCAGGACCTTCCCCGGGTCGACGCCGGGGTGGGTGCGCACGGCGTCGACGGCGCGCACCGCGTCGGTGTAGAGCCTGCGGTAGTAGTACGCGGCCGGGTCGAGGACGCCGCGGGTCATCGACCCGGGGTGGGCCGGGCCGGCGCCGGGCCCGTCGTCGGGGGTGTCGCCGGGGGACCAGGCGCCGCCCTGCCCTCGGGTGTCCATGACCAGGTGCGCGTAGCCCGCGCTGGCCCACCGCAGGTGGTCGTGCGGCAGCCCGCGGCCGCCGCCGTAGCCGATGTACTCGACGACCGCGGGCAGCGGCCCCTCGGCGCCGCGGGGGCGCACCAGCCAACCCTTGATCGGCTGTCCGTCGTAGCCGGGGAAGGTGGCGTCCTCGACGGTGACGGTGCTGAGGCCGGTCTCGACCGGTGCGGTGTCCAGGCGGGCGGGGACGGCCCTGGCGGTGGCCAGGGTGTCCGCCCAGAAGGCGTCGAAGTCGTCGGGTTCGGTGCGTTCGGGCCGGTGCTTGCGCAGTTCCGGAAGGTCCATGGAGAGGAATGCCATGAGGGCTCACCATAGGGCCGCCCGGCGCCCGAGCCAATGCCGGGTCCGGAAATCCCGGGCCGTGCTCAACCGCTTAAGCCCTGAAGTTCCGGTGCGGCGCCCGGCCCCGCGCCGGCGGTTGATCCGGCGCTGCGGATCCTGCTCCGTTTTCCGGCACCGGACCGGTCCGGTTCGTGCACCACTGCGCCCGAGCGCGTTTCACCGGGCCGGTTCCGGGCTCTCCCCGTGCGGGGCCGCGAGCCGGAGCGACCGCGGGTGCAGGGCGGACGGGTGGGGTCCGTGGCGGGGGTCCAGCTCGTGGAGGATCTGTCGGGTCTCGTCCATGATCGAGCCGTGCAGGGACCAGACCGCCGGGCCGTGGTCGGTGCGGCAGAGCGTCTCGGCGGCCGCGGCGTGGTGGTCGCGGCCCCGTTCCAGGGCGGCCGTCAGGTCGTCGGTGTGTCCGGGCTCGCGGACGTGGTCGCGCTGGATGCGGGCGAGGACGTCGAGCGCGTCGCCGACGGCCTCCAGGACGTCGGCGAGGGGCCGCAGTCGTTCGCGCGCGTCGGCCTTGTGCGGGAACTGCCGCTCGCCGCGGGCCAGGTCGTCGAGGCCGCGGAGCACCGAACCGAGCTGGTCGCAGACGTGGCCGAGGCAGGTCAGCCCTTCCCCCAGCGGCCCGAGCGCAACCGCGGGATCGGTCTCCTGCCGCAGCCGCCGGGGGTTGAGGCGGATGCCCTCCTCGGCCTGGTCCGCCGCCTCCCGCGCCCGGTCGAGTTCGCGGGCGGCCGCCTCCACCCGGCGCAGCCAGCCGCCGGAGGTCCCCTCGTCCCAGCCCTCGCGCAGTCCGCGGGCGGTGTCGTGGGCGGTGCCGGCGAGGCGGTGGGCGACCCGCGCGGTCCGGTGCGCGGCGTGGCCCACGTAGGTGGGGGGCGCGGCGACCAGGTTGACCAGGACGCCGGAGGCGACGCCGATCAGGGTGTCCCCGATCCGGACGGGGGCGTACGGGGCGCCGGTGCTGAGCACGAGCAGGACGGTGACCGGCACCTCGGTGGCCTGCTCGCCCAGGCGCAGCAGCTTTCCCAGGCCGAGGCAGACGCCGACGGCGAGGCCGATGCTGGCGAAGTTCGCCCCGGCCAGGCGCAGCAGGCCGAGGGCGGCCAGTGCCCCGAGCAGGACGCCGCCGATCTGCCGCAGGCCCTGCGCCAGCGTCCGCAGCACCGTGAGCTGGACGGTCAGCAACGCCGCCAGCGGTGCGAGGACGGGCTGTTCGTCCTCGCCCAGCAGCACGACCGCGGCCTCCCAGGCCAGCGCGCAGGCCGCCGCCACCCGGGCGGTCTGCACCACCGACTCGCGGTGCGACCGGACCCCGCGCACGGGGTGGCGCAGCGTCCGGCCGACGGCCCGCCAGCCGTCGGTCGTCCTGCGGCGCCACGACGCCGCGCGGCCGGGGGCGGTCACGGCAGGTCGGGCATCGGGGCCGACTGGGCGGTGCAGAAGGAGCACCGGGTCGCCCGTGCGGGGATCGCGGACAGGCACTCGGGGCAGTCCCGCTTGGGCGCCTGGACGTCCTGGTGCGGGGCGAAGCGCTCGTGCAGCTCGTTGAACGGCAGCACGACCACGAAGTAGAGCACCAGCGCGGTGAGCAGGAGGGTGATCACGGCGTCGACGAAGCCCCCGTACGGGAACTCCACGTGGTGGATGCGGACGGTCCGTCGGCTGAAGTCGCCCACCGCGCCGGTGGCGAGGCCGACCAGCGGGGTGAGGAAGGCGCGGACCAGGGCGGTCACGACGCCGGAGAACGCCGCTCCGATCACCACGCCCACGGCCAGGTCGACGACGTTGCCCCGCAGGACGAAGCCACGGAAACCCTTCACTGATGCTCATCCTTCCCGTTCGCCCGCGCCCGCAGGGGCCTGGTCGAGGGCACCACCGCAGGGGCGGCCCGCGTGCGGTCCGCGTACGGCCCGCGTCCGGTGCGCTCGGCGGCCTTCTGCCCGGTCCGCCCGTCCGCATGCGGCCGGGTTCGACGGGCAGCGGCCCGCCACCCCCGCTGCGCGACCGGCCTGCCTGCCTGCCTGCCAGGGATGACTCGCAGTTGTGCGTCCTGTCCTGGGACGTCCCGGCGTACGGCCTGCACACCGCCCGGGTGCTGCCGGAGCTGCTCGGCGGCCGACCGCCGCTCCGCTCTCCCGTCCGCCATTCATTGACGTTCCGTCAATTGCCGTTCCACTTAACGGAAAACCGGCCGACCGCCTTTTCGCTCCGCGCACTTAAGCGCATAAGTGGCGCACCGCTCGGCCGATTTCCCGCCCCACCGGGAGTTCCCCCACCGGATTCGACGCACCATCAGGAGGGATCTCCAGGCGTCGCACGTTCCCCGTCCCCCGTCCCCCGTCCCCCGCCCCCGCCCCCCGGCCGTCAGTCGCCGGGGTGGGTCATCGCGTCGATGGCGATGGCGGCGGCCAGGACGGTGGCGTGGTCGGCGTCCGGGCCGATCTCCAGGCCGTAGGTGTCGCGGAGGCGGAACCACTTCTTCGAGACCTCGGCGACTTTGCGGCCGTCGCGTTCGATCGTGTACTCGTGGTCGAGGACGTTGCCGTGGACGTCGAGGTCGGGGCCGTCGGCCTGTTCGATGTGCCAGCGGTCGCGGAGCGGGTTGATCAGGGCCTTCTTGACGGTCGCGATGCGCTTGCCGTCGGCGTCCTCGATCTCCATGGTGTCCTTGATCCGCAGCGCGCGGCCCTGGACGGTGGCGACGCGGTGGCCGGTGCGGTCCTCGATGTGGAAGGTCTTGCGCAGGCGCAGGGCCTTGCCGTCGACCTTGTAGACGTGGTCGCCGGCGTCGTCGTCGATCCAGTAGTCGTCGCCGATCGCGAGGACCTTCTGTCGCATCTGGTAGCGGGTGACCCCGTCCCCGTGGTCGAAAGCACGGTTGGCCTGGCGGCGGGCCCGTCGTTCCTCGAACATCCCGGCGTCCTTCCTGAGCGTGAGCGTGCGGCGGTACGGCGGCGGACGGCCCGCTCCCGTTGCCGGGGTACGCCGTCCGTGGGCCCTTCGTACTGCCGTCCGGGCCGTCCCGCATCTTTTCGGCGGCGGGGTCGGCAAGGCCGAAGGGCCCTACCGGGGGGCGCGGGCGGGTGGTTACCGTCGGAGCCCGGTGCCGGCCCGCCCGGGAGCGGGCCGTGCGGGCCGTACGGGCCGTACGAGCCGTACGGGCGGCCGTACGGGCCCACGAGAGCGAACGCGCACACGCACCCCCACACGCACACCCGCAGGAACGCGAGAGGAAGCAACGAGATGTCGTCGACCGTCGACGTGCCGGGCTCCACCGGGCGGGGGCGGTGGTGGTCGCGGCCGTGGGTCGCGCCGGTGGCGGCGATGGTGCTGGTGGCGCTGGGGGACCTGCTGCTGGGGCCGGCGCTGGGGTTGCTGCCGCTGTTCGCGGCGGGGCCGGCGCTGGCGGCGGGGCGGGGGTCGCCGCGGACGGTGCTGGGGTCGACGGCGCTTGGGGTGGCGCTGGTGCTGCTGATCGCGGTGCGGGACGGGCTGTGGGGGCACACCCGGGTGTGGGTGGCGCTGGCGGGGGTGCTGTTCACGGCGCTGGCGGCGTGCTGGGTGTCGGTGACCCGGCGGCGGGCGGAGCGGGAGTTGGTGGACGTCCGGGCGGTGGCGGACGCGGTGCAGAACGTGCTGATGCCGCCGCTGCCGCCCCGGCTCGGTCCGCTGGAGTTGACGGGCTCGTACCGTTCGGCGCACCGGACGGCCCGGGTGGGCGGTGACCTGTACCAGGCGGTGCAGGTCCCGGGCGGGGTGCGGATCCTGGTCGCGGACGTGCAGGGCAAGGGCCTGGAGGCGGTGAGCGCGGCGGCGGTGGTGCTGGGGGCGTTCCGCAACGCGGCGCCGGTCGCGCCGGACCTCAACGCCCTGGCGGCGCAGATCGAGCAGTCGCTCGCCGAGCAGACCCCCGGGGACCGGTTCGTGACGGCGCTGCTGGTGGACGTCCGGGAGGACGGGCGGACCACGCTGCTGGACCACGGGCACCCGGTGCCGGTGCTGCTGCGGGCGGGCGGGGCCGCGCCGTCGCTGCCGGGGCTGGACCCGGCGCCGCCGTTCGGGCTGTCCGCGCTGACCGGCGCGCCCGCCCCGCGGCCGACGGCGCTGACCCTGCGCGACGGGGACCGGCTGCTGCTGTGCACCGACGGCCTGACCGAGGCCCGCGACGGCTCCGGCACCTTCTACCCGCTCGCCGACCGGGCCCGGCGGGTGCTCGCCCCGGTCTGCCCGCGGCAGGCCCTGGCCCGGCTGCGCGCGGACGTCGAGGACTGGACGGGCACCGGCCCGGACGACGACTCGGCGCTGCTGCTCTGCGACTTCCGCGCGGCCGACTCCCCGGCCGGTTCCCCGGCCGCCACCCGCCGCCCCCGGCCCGAGGCCGTCGCCGCCTAGGTCCTGTCCGGTCGGTCTTGTCGGATCAGCGCGCGGCGTCGGGCGCCCGGCTGGGAGTGCCGGCCCGACGCCCTCGTACTGGATGTACT
>NZ_JBHUWH010000414.1:0-6901 GCF_042670125.1 Kitasatospora sp. NPDC057198
CCACGGCAGTGCACCCGCAGCAGACCCGGGCTCGCCGTTCCCCGAGCCCCTGGTTTGTTCCCCTTCGCCGTTCCTGGCGGGGCTCTTCGCCGTTCTCCCCCGAAGGCGAAAAGCAAGACGCGGCCGCCCCCGGAGGGGACGACCGCGTCCGTGGTGGAGCAGCTCGGAGCGGAGCGCTTACGCGCCGATCGCGTGCAGCCCGCCGTCGACGTGGACGATCTCGCCGGTGGTCTTCGGGAACCAGTCGCTGAGCAGCGCGACGACGCCGCGGCCGGCCGGCTCCGGGTCGGAGAGGTCCCACTTGAGCGGGGAGCGGGAGTCCCAGGTCGCGGCGAGGTCCGGGAAGCCGGGGATGGACTTCGCGGCCATCGAGCCGATCGGGCCGGCCGAGACCAGGTTGCAGCGGATGTCGCGCGAGCCCAGGTAGCGGGCCAGGTACCGGTTGGTGGACTCGAGGGCGGCCTTCGCCGGGCCCATCCAGTCGTACTGCGGCCAGGCGAACTGCGCGTCGAAGGTCAGGCCGACCACCGAGCCGCCGTCCTGCATGAGCGGGAGCAGCGCCGTGGTGAGCGACTTGAAGGAGTACGCGGAGACGTGCATCGCGGTGGCGACGGACTCCCACGGGGTGTCGAGGAAGCTGCCGCCGAGGGCGTCCTGCGGCGCGAAGCCGATCGAGTGGACGATGCCGTCGAGGGTGGGCAGGTGCTCACGGACCTGGTCGGCGATGCCGGCCAGCTGCTCGGCGTTGGAGACGTCGAGCTCCAGGACCTTGACGGGCTTGGGGAGCTTCTTGGCGATGCGCTCGGTGAGGCTGGGCCGGGGGAAGGCGGTGAGGATGATCTCGGCGCCCTGCTCCTGCGCGAGCTTCGCGGTGTGGAAGGCGATGGAGGACTCCATCAGCACGCCGGTGATCAGGATGCGCTTGCCTTCGAGAATTCCAGTCATGGTCAGTGACCCATGCCCAATCCGCCGTCGACGGGAATGACGGCTCCAGAGATGTACGCGGCCTCGTCGGAGGCCAGGAACCGCACGGCCGAGGCGATCTCGGCGGGGGCGGCGTAGCGGCCCAGCGGGACGCCGGAGACGATCTCCTTGCGGCGCTCCTCGCTGAGCACGGCGGTCATGTCGGTGTCGACGAAGCCGGGCGCCACCACGTTGACGGTGATGTTGCGCGAGCCGAGTTCGCGGGCGAGCGAGCGGGCGAAGCCGACCAGGCCGGCCTTGGAGGCGGCGTAGTTGGCCTGCCCGGCGGAGCCGCTGAGGCCGACCACGGAGGAGATCAGCACGACCCGGCCCTTGCGGGCGCGCAGCATCTTCGCGGCGGCGCGCTTGACGACCCGGAAGGTGCCGGTGAGGTTGGTGTCCAGGACGGAGGTGAACTCGTCCTCGGACATGCGCAGCAGCAGGGTGTCCTTGGTGATGCCGGCGTTGGCGACCAGCACCTCGACCGGGCCGTGGGCGGCCTCGATCTCGGTGAAGGCGGCGTCGACCTGCGCGGCGTCGGTGATGTCGGCCCGGACGGCGAGGACGTCGTACTTGGCGAGTTCCGCCGGGACCTCGCCGCCCCGGCTGGTGATGGCGACCTTGTCGCCCGCCTCGGCGAAGCTCTGGGCGATGGCCAGGCCGATGCCCCGGTTGCCTCCGGTGACCAGTACCGAGCGGCTCAAGGGTCCACCTCATTCTCTCGACGTGCGTCCGACGGGTGTGCGCGGCTGCGCGCAGCCCACCTGCGACGCTATCGGTAGGGTGCGAGCTCGGGCGAAGCCGCCTCCCACAGGGGCGCCCGGCGAGAACTGTCGTATCTCCACAACGGGGTGCGGACGGGGTGGGGGAACGCCGGGCCGGTGGCGGGCGTTGCCCCGAGGGTGCTCCGGAGGGACCGGGGCGCCGACGCGAGGCGAGCCGATCGGAGCGGACGCGATGAGTGGTGCACACCCTGGCCGGACGGGCCGCCGCAGGCTTGCGGCACTGGCGGCGCTGGCCCTGGCGGGTGCGGCGGCGTGGGCGCTGCGCGAGGTGCCGGCCCAGTTCGGGCGGCGGCCGGACGCGTCGGACCCGCGGGTGCGGGCGTCCCCGCAGTACCGCGACGGGGTGTTCCACAACGCGCCGTCCGAGGTCGCGCACGACGCCCCGGGGCGGCCGGACGCGGGGACGCTGCGCCGGATGCTGTTCGAGAAGGACGGCCGGGTGCCGGCCGCGCCGGTGCCGCTGGCGGTGCCGGAGGTGTCGGGCGGGGCGTCCGGGGGCGTCGCGGTGACCTGGTTCGGGCACGCCTCGGCGCTGCTGGAGCTGGACGGCTGCCGGGTGCTGGTGGACCCGGTCTGGTCGGACCGCTGCTCGCCGTCGCGGCTGACCGGCCCCAAGCGGCTGCACCCGGTGCCGGTGGAGCTGGCCGAACTGCCGCAGGTGGACGCGGTGCTGATCTCGCACGACCACTACGACCACCTGGACATGGCGACGGTGCGCCGCCTGGTGGAGCTGCAGTCGGCGCCGTTCGCGGTGCCGCTGGGCATCGGCGGCCACCTGCGCCGCTGGGGCGTGCCGGAGCACCGGATCATCGAGCTGGACTGGGACGAGACCTGCACGCTCGGCGAGCTGACGCTGACGCTGACCGCCGCGCACCACTTCTCCGGCCGCAGCCTGGCCCGGAACACCACGCTGTGGGGTTCCTGGGTGGTGGCGGGCCCGGAGCACAGGGTGTTCTTCACCGGGGACTCCGGCTACTTCGAGGGCTTCGCCCGAATCGGCGAGCGGCACGGCCCGTTCGACGCGGCGCTGATGGCGATCGGCGCGTACGACCCGGCCTGGGCGGACATCCACCTGAACCCGGAGGAGGCGGTGCGGGCGCACCTGGAGCTGCGCGGCGGGCTGCTGCTGCCGATCCACTGGTGCACCTTCAACCTGGCGCCGCACCCGTGGGCGGAGCCGGTGGAGCGGCTGCTGGCGGAGGCGAAGCAGCAGGGCGTGCCGCTGGCGGTGCCGCGCCCGGGGCAGCGGGTGGAGGTGGCCAACCCGCCGGAGCTGGACGGCTGGTGGGAGGCGCTGGTCTAGCCCGCTCCTGACGGGCCGTCAGCGCGGCGCGGCGAATATTGGCTGGCCGTACGCCCTGCGGGCGGGGATGATGCGATCGGGTGCGCCCTCGGCCGGGGGCGGCCCGCCGCGTCCGACCCTCGACCCAGGGAGCCCGATGCCCCCCTCCGCGCTGGATCCTCAGTTCCTCTCCTACCCGTTGCGCCCGCTGGCGGACGCGGCCCTGTCCCGGGCCCGGCAGCTGGGGGTGTCGCACGCCGACTTCCGCCTGGAGCGGGTCCGTTCGGCGTCCTGGCGGCTGCGGGACGCCCGGCCGGCCGGCTCGTCGGACACGGTGCAGCTGGGCTTCGCCGTCCGGGTCCTGCTGGACGGCGCGTGGGGCTTCGCGGCCGGGGTCGACCTGACGCCGGAGGCGGCCGCGGCGGTGGCCGAGCAGGCGGTGGCGGTGGCCCGGCTGTCGGGCGGGATCAGCCGGGCGGCGGGCTCCGCCGAGCGGGTGGAGCTGGCCCCGGAGCCGGTGTACCCGGACGCCGAGTGGGTCTCCGCGTACGAGGTCAACCCGTTCGACGTGCCGGACGCGGAGAAGACCGGCCTGCTGGCCGAGTGGTCGTCCCGGCTGCTGGCCGCGGACGGCGTGTCGCACGTGTCGGCGGCGGTGCTGACGGTGCAGGAGAACAAGTTCTACGCGGACACCGCGGGCACCGTCACCACCCAGCAGCGGGTGCGCCTGCACCCCTGGCTGGAGGCCACCAGCGTGGACGGGCGCACCGGCGCCTTCGACTCGATGCGCACCGTTGCCCCGCCGGCGGGACGCGGCTGGGAATATCTCGTGGGGGCCCGGGGGTCATCCCCCGAAGATCGCAGCCTGCGCGGGGCCGGCTGGGACTGGGACGCCGAACTGGCCGAGCTGCCCGAGCTGTTGGCGCAGAAGATGCGGGCGCCGAGCGTCGCCGCGGGCCACTACGACCTGGTGATCGACCCGTCCAACCTGTGGCTGACCATCCACGAGTCGATCGGCCACGCCACCGAGCTGGACCGCGCGCTGGGCTACGAGGCCGCCTACGCGGGCACCTCCTTCGCCACCTTCGACCGGCTGGGCAGCCTGCAGTACGGCTCCGAACTGATGCACGTCACCGGCGACCGGACGGCCGAGCACGGCCTGGCCACCATCGGCTACGACGACGAGGGCGTGGCCACCCAGTCCTGGGACCTGATCCGGGACGGCGTCCTGGTCGGGTACCAACTCGACCGCCCGATGGCCCGGTTGAAGGGCTTCGAGCGCTCCAACGGCTGCGCCTACGCGGACTCCCCGGCGCACGTGCCGGTGCAGCGGATGGCCAACGTCTCGCTCCGGCCCGCCGCCGGCGGGCCGGACACCTCCGGGCTGATCTCCCAGGTGGAGAACGGCCTGTACATCGTCGGCGACCGCTCCTGGTCGATCGACATGCAGCGCTACAACTTCCAGTTCACCGGCCAGCGCGCCTACGCCATCCGGGGCGGCGAACTCGCGGGCCAGGTCAAGGACTTCGCCTACCAGGCCACCACCACCGACTTCTGGGGCTCGATGAGCGCCGTCGGCGGCCCGCAGACGTACGTGCTCGGCGGGGCCTTCAACTGCGGCAAGGCCCAGCCGGGCCAGGTCGCCGCGGTCAGCCACGGCTGCCCGTCCGCGCTGTTCCGCCAGGTCAACGTGCTCAACACCCAGCAGGAGGCGGGTCACTGATGTCCCTCACGCACCCCCACGAGCTGGTGGAACGCGCCCTCGAGCTCTCCCGCGCCGACGGCTGCGTGGTGATCGCCGACGAGGAGTCCACCGCCAACCTGCGCTGGGCCGGCAACGGCCTGACCACCAACGGCGTCACCCGCGGCCGCCGGCTCACCGTGGTCGCCACGGCGGACGGCGCCACCGGCACCGCCTCCGGCGTGGTCGCCCAGGAGGCCGTCACGCTGGAGGAGGTCGAGCGCCTGGTGCGCGCCGCCGAGGCCGCCGCCCGGTCCGCCGGCCCCGCCGAGGACGCCCAGCCGCTGATCGCGGGCCGGCCCGCCGACCCGCGGTTCACCGAGGCCCCCGAGACCACCGACATCGGCGTGTTCGGCGCCTTCGCCCCGGCCCTCGGCGAGGCGTTCGCCCGGGCCCGCGCGAACGGCGAGCTGCTGTACGGCTTCGCCCGGCACGAGCGCACCACCTCCTACCTGGGCAGCTCCACCGGCCTGCGGCTGCGCCACGACCAGCCCACCGGCACCGTCGAGCTGAACGCCAAGACCGCCGACCTGTCCGGCTCCGCCTGGGCCGGCGCCGCCACCCGGGACTTCACCGACGTCGACGTCACCGCCCTGCACACCGACCTGACCCGCCGGCTCGGCTGGGGCCGCAAGCGGATCGACCTGCCGGCCGGCCGCTACGAGACGCTGCTGCCGCCCTCGGCCGTCGCCGACCTGATGGTCTACCTGTCCTGGTCGGCCGGCGCGCGGGACGCGGTGGAGGGCCGCTCGGTGTTCTCCGGGCCGGGAGGGGGGACCCGGATCGGCGAGCGGCTCAGCCCGCTGCCGCTGACCCTGCGCTCCGACCCGGCCGAGCCCGGCCTGCAGGCCGCGCCGTTCGTGCTCGCGCACTCCTCCGGCGAGAACGACTCGGTGTTCGACAACGGCTCCCCGCTGGCCGCCACCGACTGGCTGCGCGAGGGCCGGCTGGCCAACCTGCTGACCACCCGGCACTCCGCGGGCCTGGCCGGCCTCCCGCTCACCCCGCCGGTCGACAACCTGGTGCTGGAGACCTCCGCCCCCGGCGCGCCCACGCTGGAGGAGATGGTCGCCCGCACCGGGCGCGGCCTGCTGCTGACCTGCCTGTGGTACATCCGCGAGGTCGACCCGGCCACCCTGCTGCTCACCGGCCTCACCCGGGACGGCGTCTACCTGGTCGAGGACGGCGAGGTGGTCGGCGCCGTCAACAACTTCCGCTTCAACGAGTCCCCGGTGGACCTGCTCGGCCGGATCACCGAAGTGGGCCGCACCGAACGCTGCCTGCCCCGCGAGTGGGGCGACTGGTTCACCCGGGCGGCGATGCCGCCGGTCCGGGTGCCGGACTTCAACATGAGCTCGGTCAGCCAGGCGTCCTGAGCCCGGCCGGCCCGTCATCCCAGGGGGGACCCCGATGGACGAGAAACGCACCGTGAGGACGTCGAAGACGCTCTCCCGCATCCTGCGGCACGACCCGGGCTCCGTCGGGATCTCCCTGGACGCGGCGGGCTGGGTGGGGGTGAACGTCCTGCTCGCCGCGCTGGCCCGGCACGGCCGCCCGCTGAGCCGCGCCGAGCTGGACCACGTGGTCGCCACCAACAACAAGCGGCGCTTCGCCTACTCCGAGGACGGCCGCTCGATCCGCGCCAGCCAGGGCCACACCGTCGAGGTCGACCTCGGCCTGCCCGCCAGCACCCCGCCCGACGTGCTCTACCACGGCACCGCCGAGCGGGCGCTGCAGTACATCCTGGTCGAGGGCCTGCGCCCGATGAACCGGCAGGACGTCCACCTCTCCGCCGACACCGGGACGGCCGTCGGGGTCGGCTCCCGGCACGGCCGCCCCGTCGTCCTGGAGGTCGACGCGGCGGCGATGAGCCGGGCCGGGCACGAGTTCCGGGTGTCCGCGAACGGCGTCTGGCTGACCGACGCCGTCCCCGTCGAGCACCTGCGCCGCCTGCCCTGAGGACGTGCCGCGCGCCGACCGGGCCCGGGGGGGTGGGGGCGGCGGCGGGGGGGGGCGGGGGCGGTGAGCCTGTGGGTGCGGCGGTCGGTGGGGTCGGTGGGGTCGCGGGGGAGGTAGGCGCCGCCGGCTTTGAGGATGGCGAGGAGGCTGATGATCATGTCGGGGCCGCGG
>NZ_JBHUWH010000415.1:0-6895 GCF_042670125.1 Kitasatospora sp. NPDC057198
AGACCGTGCTCGGCGACCGCACGGCCGACCTGTCCGCGCTCGACGGGCGGCGCTGGGACGCCGTGGTCGACGTGGCGGGCTACGAGCCGGAGGTGACCCGCCGCTGAGCCGGGCGGGGTCCGGGCCGAGGACGACGAGCGGTCCGGACCCCGCCCGGCCGGGCCTAGGATGCGCGGGTGAGCGATCGTTACGAGCTGTTCCTGGCGGTGGACTTGGCGCCCGACCTGTCCGAGGAGGAACTGGCGGAGGTCCGGTGGCTGCTGGGACAGGGGGAGCCGCCGGCGCTGCCGACGGCGTCCGCGGACGAGCCGTGGGCGGCGTTCGAGGGCGGGGGGTCGCCGAGCATCGAATTCGCGGGGGCGGACGTCGCGCTGCTGGTCCCGGCGCCGGAGCGGCGGCGGACCGACGGCGGGGTGCCGTGGGCGCTGACGGTGCGCTCGTGCTTCCTGGAGGAGGCGCTCACCGAGGTGCTGGAGATCGCCGGGTGGCTGCTGGAGCGGTCGGTGACCGTGGGTCGGGTCGGTCACCTGCGGGGCGAGAGCGAAGGCGAGGGGGACGGAACCTTCCGGGCGCTGGTGCGCGACCGGGACGGGTTCGAGCTGGTGGACGCCCGCTCGGGTGCTTCGGTGCTGCGCACCACCTGGCGGTGAGCCCTCCGCCGGGCCCGCCCCGGTCGCTCCGGTGCGGCACTGCCTGCTCGCCCCCGGCGCCCGTCCGCCGTTCGCCGTCCGCCGTCCGCCGACGGCCCGCCGACCTCGCCGCCGTCGACGTGCCGGGGTGAGGTCCGCGGGCGCTCGGGGGAGGGGGAGCGGAGGCGTCAGACGCGGACGCCGGGTTCCTCGGGGAGGGGGCGGGGCTCGGCCGCGGTGGTGTCGTCGTGGCCGCGGCGTTCCAGGCGGGAGGCGATCGGCTCGGTCCAACGGGCGGCCAGCGGGCCGATGATGACGAGCAGCAGGACGTACGCGGTGGCGAGCGGGCCGAGGGAGGGTTCGATGCCCGCGGTCACCGCGAGCCCGGCGATCACGATGGAGAACTCGCCGCGGGCGACCAGCGCGCCGCCCGCCCGCCAGCGGCCCTTCGCGGCGATGCCGGCCCGGCGGGCCGCCCAGTAGCCGGTGGCGATCTTGGTGACGGCGGTGACCACGGCCAGCGCCAGGGCGGGCAGCAGCACCGGCGGGATGCTGGCGGGGTTGGTGTTCAGGCCGAAGAAGACGAAGAAGACGGCGGCGAACAGGTCGCGCAGCGGGCTGAGCAGGGTGTGCGCGCCCTCCGCGGCCTCGCCGGACAGCGCGATGCCGACCAGGAACGCGCCGACGGCGGCCGAGACCTGGAGCTTCTGCGCGATGCCCGCGACCAGCAGGGTCAGCCCGAGCACCACCAGCAGCAGCTTCTCCGGGTCGTCGTGCGAGACGAAGCGGGAGATCAGCCGCCCGTAGCGGAGCGCGACGAAGAGCACCAGGCCCGCGGTGGCCAGGGCGATCGCCAGGGTGACGCTGCCGACCAGCAGGCCGGCCCCGGCCAGCAGCGCGGTGAGGATCGGCAGGTAGACGGCCATCGCCAGGTCCTCCAGCACCAGGATGCTCAGGATCACCGGGGTCTCCCGGTTGCCGAGCCGTCCCAGGTCGCCGAGGACCTTGGCGATCACGCCGGAGGAGGAGATCCAGGTGACGCCCGCCAGCACCACCGCGGCGACCGGGCCCCAGCTGAGCAGCAGGGCCATCGCCGCGCCGGGCAGCGCGTTGAAGGCGAAGTCGACGATCCCGGCCGGGTACTGGCTCTTCAGGTTGGTGACCAGGTCGGCCGCGGTGTACTCGAGCCCGAGCATCAGCAGCAGCAGGATCACGCCGATCTCGGCGCCGGTGGCGACGAACTCCTCGCTGGCGCTGAGCGGCAGCAGGCCGCCGTGGCCGAACGCGAGGCCGCCGAGCAGGTAGAGCGGGATGGGGGAGAGACCGTAGCGGGAGCCTATCCGGCCGAGCAGCCCCAGGGTGAGGATGATCGCGCCGAGTTCGATGAAGATGGTGGCGGTGTGCAAGCGATCACCTTTTCGCTTCCGGGGTGCTCCGGCCTGGCGGGCCGGAGGGGGTGGGGGCCTGGTTCGCGGTCGCGGGGCGGCGGGCTGGTTTTCGGCGGCTCCGGTGCGGGTCGTCCTCGTTGGCTTCCGGCGGGTTAGCGGGTCGCACCTTCGGTACTCCTCTCGTCCGGGCCCGACGGCCGGTCGGCGTGCTGGACCGGCCCGGGGGTTTCTGGCCGTGCGCGGGTGGTGCCCCGGGGTCTTCCGGGGGTGTTTCAGGGGAGCCGGGGGAGCCGGGGGCGCAGGAGCGCCGGGGTCACTCCCGGCCGAGGATCGCGGCGGCGGCGTCGACGCCTTCGCGGGTGCCGATCAGGATCAGGATGTCCCCGCCGGCCAGCCGGAAGTCCGGGGTGGGTGAGGGGACGGCGCCGGTGCGGCGCAGCACGGCGACGATGGACACGCCCGTGTCGGTGCGCATCCGGGTCTCGCCCAGGGCCCGCCCGTTCCAGTACGAGGAGCCGGACAGCTCGACCCGTTCGGCGACCAGCCCGAGCCCGGAGGTGTGCAGCACGTTCGGGCTGTGGTGGGACGGGGTCAGGGCGTCCACCAGCGCGGCCGACTCACCCTCCGTCAGGTGCAGCGAGTGCGCGCAGGCGTCCGGGTCCTCGCGGCGGTAGGTGTTCAGCGTCCGGGTGCCGTCCCGGTGGGCGATCACCGAGACGTGCCGGCGCTCCCGGGTGGTCAGGTCGTACTGCACGCCGATGCCGGGCAGCGGGGTCGATTGCATGCGTGGGACGGGCACGGGGATCCCTTCGGGCGCAGGACGTGGTTGGCTCGTACCACCTTTTCAGAGAGGGGCCCGCGACCGATAGGTCAATCGAAGGTAAAGGGATCGTCAAGAGGGTGACATTTCCCACGTCCGACCCGGCGGCCCAACGGTCCGGCGGCCGGTCCGGCGGCCGGGACGTTCGACGGGACGTTCGACGGGACGTTCGACGGGCGAAGGGCAGGGCGCCGGCGCATGGTTGACCCGGGATCGGTTGCGGACGGACCGGGAGGCCGGAACGGCTGACGCGTGGGTGGCGCTCGCCGCCGCGGCGGTCGGTGTGGCGGGAGCCCTGGCGGCGGCCCTGCTCACCCAGCGGCAGGCGGACCGGGCCGGGCGGGACGACCGCCGCCGCGAACGCGAGGCGCGGGGGGCGGACTTGCGGCGGCAGTGCTACGTGCGGGTGTACGCGGCGGCGCGCTCCTGCCGGCGGGCCCAGGTCGACCACCTGCACGCCCGGCGGGGCGAGGACGACCCCGGGGTGACGAGGCGGGAGCCGGACGGGGCGCGGGCCGCGCAGAGCGACGCCACGGCGGAGGCGGCCCTGATCGCCGGCCCGGATGTCTGCCGGGCGGCCCGGGAGACGGCCCACCGCCTCCACGCGCCGAACGGCCGGATCCTGAAGGCCGGACGGGGGGACGCCGGGGCTCTCGACGCCCTGTCCGCGGACTACAAGGCGGTCTGGGTCCAACTGGACAACCTCCGCGAAGTGATGCAGAAGGAGGTCATGGCCCCCCGCCCCGGACCCGGACGGTGACCGGTCTGCACAACGAGGCGGCGCCGGCCGTCGCACGCCTCCGCGCCCTCGCGATCGGTGGACGGGCTGCTCCCGCCGCACCGTGAACTCCTCGCGTCCGTCCGGCGCCGTGACACCGTGCGCCGAGGCGGAGGAGAACCCGCCGTCCCCCACGCGCGCATCCGGACGAGGTCGGCGACGAGCGCCGGTGGGCCGCGAGGCGCGGCCGGTCCGCGGGTGGCGCGCGGACGCTGGCGCGCGGGAGCGGCGGGGCCTACCGTAGCCGCCCCGGGCACCGGGGCCGGAGGCCGTCGGCCCGTCAGTTGCCCCGCCGGGGCCGGGGGCTGGGTCGTGGGCTGGGCCGGAGCGGGGCCCGTGGCGTCCCGGCGTCCCGGTTTGTCCCCTTCTTCGGAGAGCGCTCTCCCATTGCGGTCCAAGGAAATTGAGATGTCGCCGCCAGGGTCTCTACTTTTCTCTCGCCATGAACTAACCTGATGCGGCGGCGTTTCCCCCAGGTGAAGCCGAGGTTTCAAGTCGTCCCCACGTGCGGCTTGACGCCCGGTGGCTCCTGCCCCGAGACTCCGCCCGGAGAGCGCTCTCCGCTGTTTTCCCACCCCACCCACCCCCTCACAGCAGGAGGAGCCATGCGGCTCGCCCCTCCCCCTTCCGGTGCCCCCCTGCGCCGGACGCCTGCCGTACTCGCCGCCGCGGCCCTGGTCGCGGGTGCTGTCACGATGATCCCGGGCTCCGCGCAGGCCGCGGACTCGCTGATCTCCCAGGGCAAGGCGGTCACCGCCTCGTCCACCGAGAACGGTGGCACCCCGGCCACCGCCGCCGTCGACGGCGACCTCGGCACCCGCTGGTCCTCCGCGGCCTCCGACCAGCAGTGGCTGCAGGTCGACCTCGGCTCCGTCTCCAGCATCAGCAAGGTCCAGCTGAGCTGGGAGGCCGCGTACGGCAAGGCGTACCAGATCCAGACGTCGAACGACGGCACCACCTGGACGACGATCTACTCCACCACCACCGGCGCCGGCGGCACCGAGGTCCTGAACATCAGCGGCTCCGGCCGCTACGTCCGGATGAACGGCATCAGCCGCGCCACCGGCTACGGCTACTCCCTCTGGGAGTTCCAGGTCTTCGGCACCCCGGGCGGCACCCCCACCGGCACCCCCTCGGGCGGCACCAGCACCCCGCCCACCTCGGGCTGCTCCACCGACAACGCCGCGCAGGGCAAGACCGCCACCGCCTCGTCCACCGAGAACGGCGGCACCCCGGCGTCCTCCGCCGTGGACGGCAACACCGGCACCCGCTGGTCCTCGGCCGCCGCCGACCCGCAGTGGCTGCAGGTCGACCTCGGCTCGGTGCAGCAGCTGTGCAAGGTCGACCTCAAGTGGGAGGCGGCCTACGGCAAGGCGTACCAGATCCAGGCGTCCAACGACGGCACCACCTGGGCGACGATCTACTCCACCACCACCGGCGCGGGCGGCAACGAGACGCTCAACGTCTCCGGCTCCGGCCGCTACGTGCGGATGTACGGCACCCAGCGCGCCACCAACTACGGCTACTCGCTGTGGGAGATGGGCGTCCACACCGGCGGCGGCGGCTCCACCACCCCGCCCGTGCAGGGCGGCGGCGACCTCGGCCCGAACGTGCTGGTCTTCGACCCGTCCACGCCGGGCATCCAGGCCAAGGTCGACGAGGTCTTCAAGAAGCAGGAGTCGAACCAGTTCGGCAGCGAGCGCTACGCGCTGCTGTTCAAGCCGGGCACGTACAACAACATCAACGCCCAGATCGGCTTCTACACCTCGATCGCGGGCCTCGGCCTGAACCCGGACGACACCACCTTCAACGGCGACGTCACCGTGGACGCGGGCTGGTTCAACGGCAACGCCACCCAGAACTTCTGGCGCTCCGCCGAGAACCTGCACCTCAAGCCGGTCAGCGGCACCGACCGCTGGGCCGTCTCGCAGGCCGCGCCGTTCCGCCGGATGCACGTCGAGGGCGGCCTCAACCTGGCCCCCGCCAGCTACGGCTGGGCCTCGGGCGGCTACATCGCCGACTCGAAGATCGACGGCCAGGTCGGCAACTACTCGCAGCAGCAGTGGTACACCCGCGACAGCTCCATCGGCGGGTTCTCCAACGGCGTGTGGAACCAGACCTTCTCCGGTGTCCAGGGCGCCCCCGCCCAGGGCTTCCCGAACCCGCCGTACACCACGCTCGACACCACGCCGGTCTCGCAGGAGAAGCCGTTCCTCTACCTGGACGGCAACGACTACAAGGTGTTCGTGCCCGCCAAGCGCACCAACGCCCGCGGCGTCTCCTGGGGCAGCGGCACCCCGCAGGGCACCTCGCTGCCGCTCAACCAGTTCTACGTGGTGAAGGACGGCGCGACCGCCGCCAACATCAACCAGGCGCTCGCGCAGGGCCTCAACCTGCTCTTCACCCCCGGCGTCTACCACGTCGACCAGAGCATCAACATCACCCGCCCGGACACCGTGGTGCTCGGCCTCGGCCTCGCCACCGTCATCCCGGACAACGGCGTGACCGCGATCAAGGTCGCCGACGTCGACGGCGTCAAGGTCTCCGGCCTGCTGCTGGACGCCGGCACCACCAACTCGCAGGCGCTGCTCCAGGTCGGCAACGACACCCCGGGCGCCAACCACGCGGCCGACCCGATCGTCATCCAGGACGTCTTCGTCCGGGTCGGCGGCGTCACCGCCGGCAAGGCCACCAACGGCATGCTGATCAACAGCAACAACACCATCGTCGACCACACCTGGATCTGGCGCGCCGACCACGGCGCGGGCGTCGGCTGGGAGAGCAACCGCTCCGACTACGGCTTCGTCGTGAACGGCAACGACGTCCTGGCCACCGGCCTGTTCGTCGAGCACTTCAACAAGTACAACGTGTGGTGGAAGGGCAACGGCGGCAAGACGATCTTCTTCCAGAACGAGATCGCCTACGACGCCCCCAACCAGGCCGCGATCCAGAACGGCACCACCAAGGGCTACGCCGCCTACAAGGTCGAGAACAACGTCACCACCCACGAGGGCTGGGGCCTGGGCAGCTACTGCTACTTCAACGTCGACCCGACCATCGTGGTGGACCACGGCTTCGAGGTCCCGGACACCGCGGGCGTCAAGCTGCACGACGTGCTGGTGAACTCGCTCGGCGGCAACGGCCAGTTCCTGCACGTGGTCAACAACACCGGCGCCGGCACCTCCGGCACCGGGACCGTCCCCTCGAACCTGGTCTCCTACCCGTAACCGCGAGTAGCCCAGGCAGGACCTGACACACAGGCGGCCACCGTCCCCGGGCC
>NZ_JBHUWH010000416.1:0-6888 GCF_042670125.1 Kitasatospora sp. NPDC057198
TGGGGTTGTGGGGGGGGCCGTAGCCTTTGCCGCCCGCACCCGGGGGTCCGGCGGACTGCAGGGCGGCGTCGTGGGCGCGGTCGCCCACGGCCCCGCCGACGACGAGGTCGCTCAGCGGGGCGAAGGCGGCGGGGTCCTGCCGGGCGAGCCGGTTGAACAGCGGCGAGGTGAGCCAGAGCGTGGTGACGCCGTGCTCGCGCAGCGCGGCTGCGAGCCGGCCCGCGTCCAGGGCGGCGTCCTCCTCAGGCAGGACGAGCGCGCCGCCGTTCAGCAGCGGGCCCCACAGTTCGAAGGTGCTCGCGTCGAAGGAGACCGCGCCGGTCTGCAGGACCCGCATCCGGTCGGAGAACGCGACGAAGTCCGTGCCACGGACCAGCCGGACCACGTTGCGGTGGCAGACCATGACGCCCTTGGGCCGGCCGGTGCTGCCCGAGGTGTACATCACGTAGGCGAGGTCCTCGGGCCCGGCCGGGCCGTCGCTCTCCCCATCCTCGCCGCTCCCGGCGGCCGGGGCCGGGGCCGGGGCGCCGCCGATCGCCATCTGCGTGCCGCGGCCGCCGGGCAGTTCGCCCTCGCGGTCGCCCAGCAGCAGGCGCACCCCGCCGTCGTCGAGCAGGTACTCCACCCGGCGTTCCGGCTCGGCGGGGCTGATCGGCAGGTAGGCGGCGCCGGCCCGCAGCACGGCGAGGTTGGCGACGACCCACTCGGGGCTGCGCTCGGCGCGGACGGCCACGAGTTCGCCGGGGCGCACCCCGTGGGCGCGGATCCGGGCGGCGAGGGCGGCGGAGCGTCCGGCGAGTTCGCGGTAGGTCAGCGTGCCGTGCGCGCCCAGCACCGCGGGGGCGTCGGGGGTGGCCGCGGCCTGGCGGAGGAACAGCTGGTGGATCGTCGCGTCGCGCGGGTAGTCCTGCGGTGCTTGCATCGTTCGTTCCATCTCTTCGTGCTCCTGCCTCAGGCGTCCGCGCCGGCGGACGGCGCGAGGACGGGGCGGAAGGCGGCGTCGATCGCCTCCGCGACCTTCCGCAGGGCGTCGTGGTCCGGGGCGGTGCCGTAGACCACGCCCAGGTGGCTCTGGGTGCCCTCGCGCCAGTCCACGGACCGTCCCGGTTCCGCGTGCGTCTCGACGTGGCGCACGCCGGGCAGCTCGGCGAGTTCCGCCACCCCGTCGACCGAGGTGAGGGTGCCCGCCACGGCCGGCGGGGTGAGGAAGTACTGGTAGGTGACGCCCCGGTGGCGCGGGGCCGGGATGCGGGGCTGCCCGCCGAGGGCGACCTCGAGGGCGGTGCGCACCAGGTTGATCCCGGTGGCCCGGCGGAGGATCTCCGGGACGTACCCGCCGAGCCGGCCGTTGACCTCGATGATCCGGGGGCCGTCCGCGGTCAGCTTGATCTCGGTGTGGGTGATGCCGTGCCGGATGCCCAGGGCCCGCACCGCGGCGGCCTCCAGGGCCAGGGCCGCGGCGGCGTCCTCCTCGGTGAGGGTGGCGGGCAGCAGCATCCCGGTCTCCCGGAAGGGTTCGGCGAGGGCGAACTTGCCGGTGACGCAGACCTGCCGGGAGGCGGAGCCGGTGTGGACGGACTCCACGGAGACGTAGTCCCCCCAGAACTCGCCGGCCACCGCGGGGTCGCCCTCGAGCATCTGCTCGGCGACGAACTCGGTGCCGGCCGGGCGGGCGGCGGCCGTGGCGAGGAACTCCTCGGCGGTGTCCACCCGGGTGGTGTGCAGGCTGCCCGCGCCGATCCGCGGCTTGATCACGGCGGGCAGGCCGACCAGGTCGAGCGCCTGCGCCGGGTCGCCGCCGATCACCGCGCAGCGGGTGGCCTGGACGCCGGCCGCGGCCAGGATCCCGCGCTGGACGAGCTTGTCGACCAGCGCCGGGACGAGGTCGGGGTCGTGGTGGGGCAGGCCGAGGCCGTGGGCCAGCCGGGCGGTCTCGGCGAGCTGGTACTCGCTGTAGGTGACGATGCCGTCGACCGCGGCCTCCCGCAGCAGCCGCAGCCGCTCCGGCGGGTCCTGCCCGGTGACGTCGAGGACCTCGGCGAGGGCGAGCATGGCGGGCCGGTGGGCGGCGGCGCCGGGCCGGTCGAAGTCGGCGACGAAGAGCACGTCGCAGAGCCGGTGGGCGGCGGCCAGGATGTCGTTCGGGGTGGCGGAGCCGAGGTCGTAGACGACCGCGACCCTGGGCGTCCGGCGGGCGGGGGCGGTCACGGGCGTCCCGCCCCGGCCTCGGCGGACTGCCGCGCCGTCAGGTGCGCGGCGAGGCGCGCCGCCGTCGGCTGCAGGTAGAGGTCGCGCAGCGGTACGGACTGCAGGCCGGCGCGGCGCAGGGCGGCGGAGAGCCGCACCGCGAGCAGCGAGTTGCCGCCGAGGTCGAAGAAGTCGTCGTCGGGTCCGACCTCGGGTCCGAGGGTGGCCCGCCAGGCCCGCAGGACCACGTCGGCGAGGCTCTCCTCGGCGGGGGCCTGTGCCGCGGGGGCCTGCGCTGCGGGGGCCTGCGCCGCGGGGGCCTGCGCCGCCTCGGCCGCAGGAGCGGGGGCGGCCTCGGCCGCGGGGGCCTGCTCGGGCTCGGGCAGCCCGGCGGTGTCGACCTTGCCGTTGACGGTGAGCGGGATCGCGGACACCGCGGTGACGGTGGCCGGCACCATGTGCTCGGGGAGGACCTCGCGCAGCCGGCGCCTGACCTCGGCCACCGAGCCGGCGGGCCGCAGGACCACGTAGGCGTCCAGCCGCACCCCGGCCGCGTCGCCGTCGCCCTGGTGGAGCACGACGGCGCCCGCGGTGACCGCGGGGTCGTCGAGCAGGACGGACCTGACCTCGCCGAGTTCGATCCGGAAGCCCCGGACCTTGACCTGGTCGTCGATCCGGCCCAGGTGGTCGAGCCGTCCGCCGGGGCGGAGCCGGCCCAGGTCGCCGCTGCGGTAGGCGCGTTCGCCGGTCAGCGGGTCGTCGACGAAGCGTTCGGCGGTGAGTTCCGGGCGGTTCAGGTAGCGGTCGGCGACGCCCGCGCCGCCCACGTGGATCTCGCCGGGGACGCCGAGGGGTTGGACCCGGCCCCGGGCGTCGCGCACGGACAGGCTCCAGCCGGGCAGCGCCGTTCCCACCGAGCGGGATCCGGCGGCCACCTCGACGGGGGTGACCGTGGAGGTGGTGACGTGCACGGTGGTCTCGGTGATGCCGAACATGTTCACCAGCCGGCACCGGTCGTGCGGTTCGCGCCGGAACCACAGCTCCAGGGAGCGCACGTCCAGCGGTTCGCCGCCGAAGACCACCAGCCGCAGGGCGAGCGGCAGTTGCTGGTTCAGGTGGACGTCGCGCAGCGAGGCGAAGGCGGAGGGGGTCTGGCTCAGCACGGTGACCCGGTGCCGGACGAGCAGCGCGTGGAACTCCTCGGGCGAGCGCGAGACCCAGTACGGGACGACGACGAGGTGGCCGCCGGTGAGCAGGCAGCCCCAGATCTCCCAGACCGAGAAGTCGAAGGAGCTGGAGTGGAACAGCGTCCAGACGTCGTCCGGGCCCAGCCGCATGTCGTCGGCGGTGGCCGCCAGCAGCGCGCCGACGTTGCGGTGCGGCACGACGACGCCCTTGGGGCGGCCGGTGGAGCCGGAGGTGTAGATGACGTAGGCGGGCGCGTCGGGGTCGTCGGCGGGTTCGGGGGCGGCGGCAGTGGAGCCGGTCAGCGCGGCCGGGTGCACGGCGGTGACGCCGTCGGGGGCGGGGAAGGCGTCGAGGGTGGTGACCACCAGGCGCAGTCCGGCGTCCTCGGTGGTCCAGCGCAGCCGCTCGGCGGGGTAGCGCGGGTCCATCGGGACGTAGGCGGCGCCGGTCTTGAGCACCGCGAGCAGGGTGGTGACCAGGTCGGCGTCCCGCTCCAGGCAGACGCCGACGAAGGTGCCCGGTCCGGCGCCGCGTTCGGCCAGCGCGGCGGACATCCGGGTGGCGGCCTCGTCGAGCTGGGCGTACGTCAGTTCGCGGGTGGTGTCGGACAGCGCGGTGGCGCCGGGCCGTTCGGCGGCGATCCGGGCGAAGGCGGCGTGGACGGTGCCGGCCGCCCCGGCGGGGGCGGGCTGCGGCCGGCCGAGGCCGAGCAGGGCCGCGCACTCCTCGTCGGTGACCAGTTCGACGTCCGCGCCGACCCGGGCACCGTCGCCGGGGGCGTCGGCGGGCTTGGCACCGAGCAGGGCCGTCAGGCGGCCGGCGTGCCGGGCCAGTTGCTCGGCCACCTCGGGGTGCAGCGCGCTCCCGTCGTAGTCGAGGCGGCCGGCGAAGGTGCCGTCCGGCCGGGCGTCCCAGCTGAGGGTGACCGGGAACGGCAGTTCCAGGAAGGGCCGGTAGGCGTCGTCCCGCTCGGGGAGCAGCACGATGCCCAGGGCGGGGACGGGCCGGTCCGCGCCGACGGGCGCGGCGGCGGCGAGGGCGTTCTCGGCCTGCTGGGCCAGGTCGGCGAGGGGGGTGGCGCCGTCGACCGGCAGGTCGACCGCGGCGAACCGGTCGCGGTCGGCGGGGTCGACGGTGAGCAGGCCGACGGTCCGGCCCGGGTCGGCGTAGCGGGACAGCAGCAGGGCGGTGGCGGCGAGCAGGACGGGGGCGGGTTCCGCGGCGATCGCCACCGGGGCGATCGGCACCGTGCCGGTGCGGCCCGCGCGCCGGGGGTCGCCCAGGCCCCAGGCGGGCGGGGCGGCGTCCACCGCGGTGTGCCGGGGCAGGTCGCCGGGGGCGGTCAGCCGCTGCGCGCCGTCGGCGTCGGCGGTGCCGGCCAGGATCCGGCCGACGAGGTCGAGTCCGGCGCTGTCGGCGGCGCGGCGGTGGGCCACCAGGACCAGGTCGGCCGGGCCGTCGGCGTAGCGCAGCAGGACGGCGCGCAGCCGGCCGCCGTGGCCGGTCGGCCGGGCGGCCTCGCGGGCGCGCAGCGCCTCGGAGGCGGGGTCGGCGGCGGCCGCGGCCACCTCCTCGACCCACAGGCGGAGGTCCGCGGGGAGGGTGCCGGAGCGCTGGGCGGCGGCCAGCCGCTCGGCGGCCGCCTCGGCGGTGAGTCCTTCGGGCATCCGGCGGACGAGGGCGTGGCAGGCGCGGGCGGGCCGCGCGTCGAAGGCCGTCCCCGCGAAGAGGTCGGCAGCGCTGCCGGGTCCGGCCGTCGGGGGCGGGCTGATCCGGGTGGACATGCTGATCTCCTGGCTGGTGCGGGCGGTGGGCGCGGTGGAGTGGTCGGGTGCGCTCATCGCGTGCTGAATCCGCCGTCGACGGTGACGACGCTGCCGGTGACCTGGCGGGCGTCGTCGCTGGCGAGCCACAGCGCGGCCGAGGAGACGTCCTCCGGGTTGACCAGCGCGTTCATCGGCTGGGACTCCAGGAAGGCGGTCTCCTGGTCCTCCGGCGCGACGCCGAGCGAGCGGGCGACCTCCGAGAGCATCCGGCCCTCGAGGGTCGGCTCCTCGCGGACCTGGCCGGGGCACAGGGCGTTGACCCGGATCTGCAGGGCGGCGTAGTCGAGCGCGGCCGCCTTGGTCAGCCCGATCAGGCCGTGCTTCGCGGCGACGTAGCCGGCGAAGTAGCGGTAGCCGACCAGGCCCGCGGTGGAGGAGATGTTGACGATGCTGCCGGAGCGCTGCTTCGCCATGGCCGGCACCACGGCCTTGATGGTCCGCCAGGCGCCGGCGAGGTCGACGTCCAGCATGACGCCCCACTCGTCCTCGGTGATCTCGTGGACGGCCTTGCCGGAGGGGGCCGCGATCCCGGCGTTGTTGACCAGGACGTCGATCCGGCCGAACCGGTCGAGGGCGTCGGCCGCGACGGCGTCGACCTCCGCCTGCCGCCGCACGTCCGCCCGGGCGGCCAGCACGGCGGCGCCGCGTTCGCGGCACAGCCGGGCGGTGGTCTCCAACTGGTCGGCGGTGCCGAGCGGGTAGGGCACGTCGGCGATGTCCGCGGCCACGTCGAGCAGGACGAGGTCGGCGCCCTCCTCGGCGAACCGCAGGGCGCACGCGCGGCCGAGGCCGCGGGCCGCTCCGGTGATGAGGGCGGTCTTCTGGGAAAGTCGCACGTCAGCTCTCCGTGGACGCGGGCCGCAGCCGCGAGGCGATCAGTTCGAGCAGGGACTTGGCGTCCGCGTCGAGGTACATGTGGTCACCGGGCACGTCCACGGCGGTGAACTCGGCGGTGGTGGCGTCGCGCCAGCGCTCGGCCGCGTCGGCCGGGACCAGGTGGTCGTCGACGCCGCGGATCGAGGTGATGGGCGCGGCGAGCTTGCGCTCGGAGGTGGGCTTGTACGCCTCGTGCATCTCCACGTCGGCGCGGAGCGCGGGCAGCAGCAGTTCCCGCATCTCCGGGATCTCGAAGGCCGGGTGGCTGTAGCCGGCGAACTCCTGGACGCGGGCCAGGAACGCGTCGTCGTCCAGCCCGGTGGCGCGCTCCGTCCGGCCGTTCCACGGCCCCTGCGACCCGCTCACGAACAGGTGGACCAGCTCGCCCGCGCCGTGGTCGGCTATCCGGTGGGCCAGTTCGTACGCGATGATCGCACCGAGGCTGTGCCCGAAGACCGCCACCGGGCCCTCGCCGGCCGCTTCGAGGGCGGCGGCCAGCAGCCCGTCGGCCGCGTCCTGCACATTGGTGTACGGGTCCTGGTCCAACAGGCGTTCGCGGCCGGGCAGTTGCAGCGGCCGGACGTCGACGCCCCCGACGCCGAGGGAGCGCCAGGGCAGGTAGAAGCTGGCGCCGGCTCCGGCGAAGGGCAGGCACAGCAGAGGCGTGGCATGAAGCATCGGGCTCTTGGCTCCGTGGAGGAAGTTCGGGGATTGACGGGTCGGACCGCCACGAGGACCGTGCGCGGGCTGCCGACGGAGCGGCCGTCGTGGCCAATGCCTCAGGACGGAAGACAGCCCGACCCGCACCGGC
>NZ_JBHUWH010000417.1:0-6883 GCF_042670125.1 Kitasatospora sp. NPDC057198
CGCCTCGGGCGCCCGCCCTCTCCTCGTGCGGGGTGCTACGGGTTGACGGTGATGTGCATCGTCGAGGTGGTGTTCTGGATGTCCTTGTAGTTGTTGCTCAGCGTGAGGTGGTTGAAGGTGACGTCACCGACCGCCGGGCCCTGGCCCGCCTCCGGCATCTCGTTGGCCCAGATGCCGTAGCCGGACTTGGCGTCGAAGGCGTCGCCGCTCTTCTGCGCCCCGGTGATCGAGACGTTGGTGAAGACGGTGTCCTTGATCGGGTTCTGCGGCTGGCCGCCCGAGTAGTTGGTCTGGAACATGATGCCGCTGTAGGTCGGGTCGACGATGTCGACGTCGCTGACCCGGATGCCCTGGAACACCTTGGAGGCGGAGAACACCCAGATCGCCGGGAAGACCTGCTGGCCCCAGAAGTGGCCGCCGGCCCGCACGAGCGAGATGTTCTGCAGGTTGGTGGTGGGCGAGGCCCCGAAGCCGTTCATCGGGTAGCCGAAGTCCAGCGAGGAGATGGTGATGCCCGAGTAGCAGAGGGTGTCCGCGATGTAGATGTTGCGGAAGGTGTTGGCGTAGCCGCCGTACACCGCGACGCCCGCCGCGCGCCAGGTCAGGATCGACGTGAGGTTCTGGAACACGTTGTTCTTCTCGTCCGCGCCGCCCGCGTCGATCGCGGAGAACAGCGCGAAGGAGTCGTCACCGGTGGCCCGCGCCTCGTTGTTGGAGACCAGGTTGTCGGTCGAGCCGTTGGTCATGTTGATGCCGTCGGCGAAGGTGTCCCGGATCCGCGAGTTGGTGATCGTCATGAAGTCCGTGTTGGCACCCCAGTACATGCAGACCATGTGCTCGGTCCAGATGTTGTCGATCGTGATGTTCGCGACGTTGGCGAAGTCGAACACCTTGCCGGGGCCGTCGATCCGCGAGGTGTAGTTGCCGAAGTAGGCGAACCCGCTGAAGGTCGAGCCGTTGGCGGTGGACTCGGCCCGGAAGCCGACGTCGGTGTTGGACTGGCCGGCCGGGGCGTAGAACCGGGTGAACCAGGGGCCCGCGCCGACGACCTTCACCGGCTTGCCGTAGACCTGGAACTTGTTGGCGGTCTGGTAGTCGCCGGCCGGGAGGTAGACGCCGACCAGGGTGCCGGTGGTGTCCATCCGGACCTTGTCCAGGGCCGCCTGCACGTCGCCCTGCGCGAAGCCGGTCGGGACCACGTACTTGGCCGGGTCCGGGTTGGCGACCTGGGTGGCCTGCTCCAGGCTGACGAAGTCGATCGCGTACTGCGAGGTGTTCGCCGAGTCCTTCTGCAGCTTGATCTTGTGACCGGCCGGGACGGTGGTGCCCAGCAGGACGTTGGCCTCGTCGTAGATGTGCCGCGGGCTGCCGGCGCTCGGGGTGTTGCCCGGGGCGGTCTCCGAGCCGTACAGCCAGGCGTACTTGGAGGTCAGGTCGATCGCCTTGAGGAAGGTGCCGTCCACGTAGACGTTCAGGGTGGCGTTGGTGCCGTCGCCGCCCGCCGCGTCCGGGATGGAGAACCGGGTGACCAGGGTGTTGGTCGCGGCCTTGGTGGTGAACTCCACCGAGGAGCCGGTGGTGTTCAGCGTGACGGCCTTGCGGCCGGACGCCTCGCCCGCCACGTCGCCGATGGTCCGGTTGGGGCCGACCACCTGGGCGCCGCCGCCGAGGACGCCGTCCTCGGCCTCGTAGTTGTCGAACGGCATGTTGGCGCCGCGGCCGACGTACAGCGACTGGGTGCTGGTGTTGTTGGCCTGCTTGACCGGCAGCTCGTTGCCGTCGTTGGCGACGACCGTCTTGACGGTGTAGCGGCCGTTGGCGGCGGTCCAGCTGCCCAGCGAGACCGGGCTGCTGGTGGCGCCGGGGGCGAGCGTGCCGCTGTACGCGCCGGTCAGGGTCTTCAGCACGGTGCCGGTGGTGGCGTCCGCGACGGTGACCGTGATGCCGTGGCTGCCGGAGGCGCTGGCCACCGTGCCCTGGTTCTTGACCGCGACGGTGAAGTTCACCGCGCTGCCGTCGGCGGGGTTGGAGGGCGACCAGGTCGACGGGGCGGCGACCAGGTCGGAGGAGGCGACCTGGTTGACGGTGAGCGCGCTCGCGGCGGTGAACGAGTTGTTGGTCTCGTCCTGCTCGATGACCTTGTTGTCCTCGTCGACCTTCGCGGTCAGCTGGTAGCTGCCCGCGTTCTGCGCCGGGATCTGCGCGGTCACGGTGGTGGAGGCACCGGCCGCGAGGGCGCCGACGTTGGCCGAGCCGACCTTGGTGGCGCCGAGGTAGAAGTTGACCGAGGTGGCACCGGAGGGGTTGGTGCCGGAGTTCCTCACCACCGCCGACAGGGTCGGGCTGTCGGTCTCCACCGGGGCGGCCGGGTTGCTGCTCACCGAGGTGACGGTCAGGTCCGGGTTGGGGGCCGGGACGCCGATCACCTGGAACTCGGCGGCCTGGGCGCCGCTGGAGCCGGAGTTGGCGGTGAACTTCAGCTGCACGTCGGCGACGGTGGCGGAGACCGGGATGGTGACGGTGTTGCCGCTCGCCGGGTCGAAGCTGTAGCTCTGCGCCGGGACGAGCGTGCTGAAGCCGCTCGCGCTCTGCTCGCGGCCGTCCACCTCGATGGTCTGGGTGCGGGCGCCCCACGCCGAGGCCGGGTTGAGCTTGACGACCACCGCGCTGGTGGTGGCATTCGCGCCCAGCTTCACCGCGAGGGTGCTCGGGTAGCTGCCCGCCGCGCCCTCCCAGTAGGTGGCGGTGTCGTTGTCGTTGGCGTTGGTCGCCACGAAGGTGAAGGTCGACGAGGAGGCCGAGATCGGCTTGCCCGCCGCCAGGTTGGTGCCGGTGCCGCCGCCGCTGCCGGTGCGCACCACGGTGTTGGAGGCCGCGGAGGTGTTGCCCGCCGCGTCCTTCGCCTTCACGTAGTACGAGACGGTCGCGGTGTCCGGCTGGCTGTCGGTGTACGTCAGGGTGCTGCCGTTCACGCTGCCGCGCAGCGCGCCGTTGGCGTACACGTCGTAGCCGGTGACACCGGTGTTGTCGCTGGACGCCCCCCAGGTCAGCTTGACCTGCCCGGCCGCGGGCGAGCTGTAGGCCAGGTTGGCCGGGGCGCTGGGCGCCTGGGTGTCGCCGGACTGGCCGGTGCGGGTGACGGTGTTGGAGGCCGCGGACTGGTTGCCCGCCGCGTCCTTCGCCTTCACGTAGTACGACACCGTCTCGCCGTCGGAGCGGCTGTCGGTGTACGTCAGGGTGCTGCCGGACACCGAGGTGAGCAGCGCGCCGTTGGCGTACACGTCGTAGCCGGTGACGCCGGTGTTGTCGCTCGCCGCGCCCCAGGTCAGCTTGATCTGGCCGGCGGCGGGCGAGGTGTAGGCCAGGTTGGCCGGGGCGGTGGGGGCCTGGGTGTCGCCGGAGGTCGGGCCGTACGCCTCGAACTCGGAGAGCTGGCCGGCCGGCCAGGCGGTGTTGCCGGTGAAGGTCAGCCGCAGGTAGCGGGTGGTGGTGGTCGCCAGGTTGACGGTCACCGTGTTGCCGGCCGCCGGGTCGAAGACGTAGCCGGCGGAGGCCACCAGGTCGGTGAAGTTGCTGCCGTCGGTGGAGCCCTGGACCTTGAGCGTCTCGGTCCGCTTCTCCCAGCCGGCGGGCAGCTTCAGCACCAGCTTGTTGACCGGGACGGCGGAGCCCAGGTCGCCCTGGACCCACTGCGGGAAGGCGTTGTTGGCGCTCTCCCAGTAGCTGGCCTGGTTGCCGTCGCCGACGTTGCCCGCCGCGTAGTTCTGCGAGGTGCCGCTGGCGGTGAAGGCCCGCCCGGCCAGCAGGTTCGCCGAGGCCGAGGTGGCGCCGTAGACCTCGAGTTCGGAGATCTGGGCGGCCTGCCAGCCGGTGTTGGCGGTGATGTTGACCCGCACGTAGCGGGCGCTGGTGGCTCCGAAGGAGATCGTCACCTTGTCGCCGGAGGCCGGGTCGAAGGTGTAGTTCGCCGAGGAGGTGATGGTGGAGAAGTTGCTGCCGTCGGTGGAGCCGAGCACGCTGAGCGTCTCGGTCCGGGCGCCCCAGGAGCCGGGGACCTTCAGCACCACCGTGTCGACGGAGGCCGCCGAGCCCAGGTCCACCTGGACCCACTGCGCGGAGGAGATGCCGTTGGACTCCCAGTAGCTGTCCTGGTTGCCGTCGTTGACGTTGCCGGCCCCGAACGTGCCGTTGGTGCTGGAGGCGGTGACGGTCTTGCCGAGCGCCAGGTTGGGCCCTCCGGCCGCCAGTGCCGCCGGGAGGAGGGGCCCGGCGAGCAGGAGCATTCCCAGCG
This sequence comes from Kitasatospora sp. NPDC057198, assembly GCF_042670125.1. Taxonomy (NCBI): domain Bacteria; kingdom Bacillati; phylum Actinomycetota; class Actinomycetes; order Kitasatosporales; family Streptomycetaceae; genus Kitasatospora; species Kitasatospora sp. NPDC057198. Next base: position 4,292 of record NZ_JBHUWH010000417.1, read on the forward strand.
TGGCCGACGACGCCGTCAGCCTCGCGGTTATGCGCTTCGATCTCATGACGTCCCTTCACAAGGTCGAGAAGATGACAATCTTCTGTCCATCTTTTGCGTGATGGCAGCCAAGAGTTACAGCGGCGCTACGAGCATGTCAACGGATCGAGGCGAGTGTGCGCATACGAAAAGCGGGCGGGCACCGAAGTGCCCGCCCGCTCGGCGGTCTCGTCGCGGCCCCCGCCGGGGGCCTGCTACCCGCTGCCGGTCAGCTCCGTGCGCGGGCCGGCGCGGTCGATCCGCGCACCACCAGCTCCGGTTCGAACAGCAGCTCGTCGTGGGTGACCCGGACCCCGGCGATCTCGCCGACCAGCAGGTCCACCACCGCGCGGCCCATCGCCTCGATCGGCTGCCGGACGGTGGTCAGCGGCGGGTCGGTGCACATCATGAACGAGGAGTCGTCGTAGCCGACCACCGACACGTCGTCCGGCACCGCGAGCCCGGCCCGGCGCACCGCGCGGACCGCGCCCAGCGCCAGCGGGTCGCTCGCGCAGACCACGCCGGTGACACCCTGGCGCAGCAGCCGGGTGGTGGCCGCCTGGCCGCCCTCCAGGCTGAACAGCGCCCGCTCCACGTGCTCGTCCGGCAGGTCGAGGCCGAGCTTGGCCACCACCGCGCGCGCCGCGGTCAGCTTGCGCTGCGAGGGCATGTGGTCCAGCGGGCCCAGCACCAGGCCGATCCTGGTGTGCCCGAGCTGCCGCAGGTGGCCGAACGCCTGCTCGATCGCCACCGCGTCGTCGCAGGACACCCGGGGGAAGTCCAGGTGCTCGATCGCCGCGTTCAGCAGCACGGTGGGCAGGCTGCGCTCGGCGAGCCGCTGGTAGTGGTCGTGCGGGGCGTCCCCCTGGGCGTACAGGCCGCCGAAGAAGACCACGCCGGAGACGTGCTGCTCGAGCAGCAGGTCGACGTAGTCGGCCTCGGAGACCCCGCCCGCGGTCTGGGTGCACAGCACCGGCGTGAAGCCCTGGCCGGCCAGCGCGCCGCCCACCGCCTCGGCGAACGCCGGGAAGATCGGGTTGCCCAGCTCCGGCAGGACCAGCCCGATCAGCCGGGCCCGCTCCCCGCGCAACTGGGTGGGCCGCTCGTAACCGAGCACGTCGAGGGCGGTGAGCACGGCCGCCCTGGTCGCTTCGGAGACACCGGGCTTCTCGTTCAGCACCCGGCTGACGGTCGCCTCGCTGACCCCGACCTTCTTCGCCACCTCGGCAAGTCGTCGTGTCATGTGCCGAGTGTACGACAGAAAACGCAAGCCGCTTGCGTGGATTTGCAGAAGAGGACGGAGCCGGTCGGTTCCGTCCTCTCCGCGCGACCGCCGCTTGCGGCGTCAGCGCATGTCGAACACCAGCCGGGCCGAGACCTTGCCGGCCAGCACCTCCTCGAAGCAGGCGTTCACGTCCTCGAGCCTGCGGGTCTCCCGGATCACCTTCGTCCGGCCCAGCTGGTGCAGCCGGAACACCTCCGCGAGGTCCTCCCGGGTGCCGACGATCGAGCCGATCACCTTCGTCCCGTTCAGCACCGTGTCGAACACCGGCAGGGTCAGCTCGCCCCCGGCGGGCAGCGCGACCAGGACGAGCGTGCCGCCGCGGCGCAGCGAGTCGTAGGCGGCCCGGAAGGAGGCGTTGGAGACGGCCAGCGAGACCGCCGCGTCCGCGCCGCCGAGCCTGCCCACCTCGTGCGCGACGTCCTGGGTGCGGGCGTCGATCACGTGGTCGGCGCCGAGCTCCTTCGCCAGCTTCAGCTTGTCGTCGGTGATGTCGACGGCGACGGTCTCGGCGCCGAAGATCCGCGCGTACTGCAGCGCCAGGTGGCCCAGGCCGCCGATGCCGGAGATCAGCACCCGGGTGCCCGGCCGGGCGCCGGAGAGCTTGACCGCCTTGTACGTGGTGACGCCCGCGCAGGACAGCGGGGCGGCGTCCATCGGGTCGACGCCGTCCGGCACCGGGACGACGTAGTCGCCGTGCGCCAGCGCGTACTGGGCGTAGGCGCCGTCCACCGAGTAGCCGGAGTTGTGCTGGGCCGGGCAGAGCGTCTCCCAGCCGGTCACGCAGTAGTCGCACCGGCCGCAGGCGTCGGCCAGCCACGGGATCGCCACCCGCTCGCCGACCTGGACGTGCCGGACGTCCGCCCCGGCCGCCTCCACGATGCCGACGCCCTCGTGGCCGGGCACGAACGGCGGGGACGGCTTGACCGGCCAGTCGCCGTGCGCGGCGTGGATGTCGGTGTGGCACAGGCCGGAGCACTCGATCCGCACCAGCACCTGGTGCGGCTGCGGGGCCGGGACCTCGCGCTCCTCGATCTCCAGCGGCTTGGTGAAGTCCCGGACGACGGCTGCCTTCATGTCCTTCTCTCCTCGCGGGCTGAGCGGCACTGACAAAAGGGGTGAATCCCCCGAAACAGCCTGCTGGTTCCGTGTTCGGATCGCGAACGGACGCGCCGTGGGGGCGGCCCGGACCGGCTCCGGCCGGGCCGTCGGCCGACGCCACTACGCTTGGGCACCTCACCCGGCCCACGGGGGCATTCAATGCCCGTAGGCTGGGCAGTAAGGGACCACGG
>NZ_JBHUWH010000418.1:0-6821 GCF_042670125.1 Kitasatospora sp. NPDC057198
AGCGGGGGCGGCGGGGCGCCGATGGGACGCCGGTGCGGTGCGGGGTGCCCGCGGCCGCCGGGGACGGGGACGGGGACGCGGGCGGGAGCGGGAGCCGGGGCGGCCGAGGGCGATGCCCGCCACCACCAGGGCCATCCCGGCGTACTGGGCCGGGCCCGGGTGCTCGCCACCCAGGGCCGCGTCGAGCAGGACGCCGGTGACGGGGTTGAGCAGGCCGATCAGGCCGACGGTGGCGGCGGGCAGGCGGCGCAGCCCGGCGAACCAGACCAGGAAGGCCAGCGCGGTAGCCACCAGCGAGGTGTAGCCGAAGGCGAGTTGGGCGCCGCCGTCCAGCCGGGGCGGCGGCCCCTCGACCAGCGCCGCCACCGGCAGCAGGAACAGCCCGCCGAGGGTCAACTGCCAGGCGGTGGAGGCGAGTACGCCCGGCCCGTCCGCGCCGGCCGGGCTCCCGGCCGTCCAGTGGGCGGTGAGCACGTAGCCGACCGAGGAGACCAGCAGCGCGCCCAGCGAGGCGAGCAGTCCGGCGGCCCCGGTCGGGCCCGCGCCGCCCGCGAGCATCAGGGCGGCGCCGCCGACGCCGACCGCGCCGCCCGCCAGTTGGGCGGGCAGCGGGCGCCGGCCGGTCAGCAGCCAGGCGCAGAGCATCAGGGCGAGCGGGGAGAGGGCCATCACCATGGCGGCGGTGCCCGCCGGCAGCCACTGCGAGGCCAGGTAGACCAGGACGAAGAAGGCGGCGGTGTTCAGCGCCCCGAGCACGGCGGAGCGCCACCACCAGTCGCCGCGCGGCAGTCGCCGGGCGGCGGCGAGCAGCAGGAGCCCGGCGGGCAGCGCGCGCAGGGTCGCGCCCCAGAGCGGGGAGTCGGCCGGCAGGTGGTGGTGGGTGACGTAGTAGTTGGCGCCCCAGGCCACCGGGGCGAGGGCGGTGAGGGCGCCCCACCGGAGAAAAGCTTCCATGGAAGTCAATATAGCTTCCATGGAAGGAGGCTCGGCTATGCTGGTGCCATGGAGCAGCCCGCCGAGCAGCCGCCCGACCACGTCGCCCGGATCCAGGCCGCCTGGCGGCGCGAACGGCCCGACCTGGACGTCGCCCCGCAGGGCGTCATCGGCCGCCTGCACCGGGTCGCCACCCTGCTCACCCACGAGCTGTGCGCCGTCTACGCCCGCTACGGCCTGGGCGAGGGCGAGTTCGACGTGCTCGCCGCCCTGCGCCGGGCCGGCGCCCCGTACGAGCGCGCCCCCGGCGAGCTCGCCGCGCACACCATGGTCACCACCGGCGCCGCCACCAAGCGCATCGACCGCCTGGAGCGGGCCGGGCTGGTCACCCGGCGCGCCGCCACCGGGGACCGGCGCGGCCGGGTGGTCGCCCTCACCCCGGCCGGGCGCGAGCTGATCGACCGCGCCTTCGCCGACCACATCCGCAACGAGCACCGGCTGCTGGCCGCCCTCGACCCCGCCGAGGCCGCCCGGCTGGAGGTACTGCTCACCGACTGGCTGGCCCGCCTCGAACCCGCCGACGGCGGCACCCCGCCGACCGGCTGAGCGCGTTCCGGGCGCACTCCCGGTGCGTTCCGGGCGAGTTCCGGGTGCGTTCCGCCCGAATCCGCCGAAAAGCCGCGCATGACCCGGACGGAACCGGGCAGCCGGACCGCAGACCGACGAACTCCCCTCGACAAGGAGGCAGTTGTGAGCGACGGCATGTGGGGCTACGAGCAGGCCGAGGGCTACAACCCGGGCGTCGACCTGACCGGTTACCGGGTCGAGGCCACCGACGGGCACATCGGCAAGGTCGACAAGCACTCCTACGAGGCCGAGGACGGCTACATCGTGGTCGACACCGGCCCGTGGATCTTCGGCCGCGAGGTGCTGCTCCCGGCGGGCGTCATCCGGCGCATCGACGAGGAGGCCAAGACGGTCTGGGTCGACCGCCCCAAGGAGGAGATCAAGAGCTCCCCGGAGTACCACCGCGAGTCGCACGCCCTGGACACCGACTACCGGCGCGGCGTGGGCGGCTACTACGGCACCGGCATGTGACCGGCCCGCCGGCGTGAATGCACCGCCGCGCCCCGTCGGCGGACGGGGCGCGGCGGTCCGTCGTGCTGTCGGGGCGTACTGCCGGTGCCTGCTGCCGCTGCGTGCTGCCGGTGCGTGCTGCCGGTGCGTGCTGCCGGTGCGTGCTGCCGGTGTGTCGGGGCACCCGGACGGTGGCGGTGACGCGGGAGGACACCGTGCCGTCGGCGGTCCTGGTGGCGGCGGACCGCTGCGCGTACCGCGCGGTCGGCGGCGGGTGCTCCGGTCGGGGGAATCGCGGCGCGGCTCGCGTCCCCGGCGGGCGGGGCGGGAGACGGTGGCCGGGAGGGCCCGGCCGGACGGCGGGCGAGGTGCGAGGGCGCCGCCCCCCTGGCGCGGCGCACGCCGGAGGAGGACGTCGATGTCGGAAGGCCGTCAGCTGGCCCGGACCGGACTGGGAACGATCAGCGTGCTCGGGGTGGCAGTGACCGAGAAGTGGCTGGTGCTGGTCGCCCTCTCCCTGGTCGCGGCGGGGGTGCTCGCGCTGCGCCTGGCGTGGCGCCGGGGCCGCGGGTTGCAGGACTGAGCGGGCGGGGACGCGATCCCGGTGGCACGCATCCATCCGGCATCGGCGCTCCCGCGGTGCGTCCTGGCGGCTGTGAGCCTGACGGTCCTGGCGGGGGTGTACCTGCTGGTGCGCCGGTTCGAGGCGGTGGCGGACCTGCCCGGCGGGGACGCGCCCGCGTTCACCGCGCTCTACACCGCGATGTTCGCCTGGCTCGGCTGGCGGACGGTGCTGGCGTACAGCGAGCGCCCGCACCGGGCCGACCCCGCCGACCAGGCCGAGCTGGACCGCGCGCACGTCGCCGTCCTGGTGCCGGTGTTCAACGAGGACCCGGGCTGGCTGCGCCGCTGCCTGGCCTCGCTGCTGGAACAGACCCGCCCGCCCGACTCCGTCCACGTGGTCGACGACGGCAGCAAGGTCGACTACCGGCACGAGCGGGAGTGGTTCGAGGCGGCCTGCCGCGACGCGGGCGTGGCGGTGAGCTGGCGGCGCACCCCCAACCGGGGCAAGCGCGCGGCGCAGGTCTCCGCCGCCGAGCGGGCCCCGGAGGCGGACTTCTTCCTGACCGTCGACTCCGACACCGACCTGGACACCGAGGCCGTCGCGGAACTGCTGCGCCCCTTCCGGGACCCGCGCGTCCAGTCGGTGGCCGGAGTGGTGATGGCCGCCAACGCGGGGACGAACCTCCTGACGCGCTGCACCGACCTCTACATGACCACCTGGCAGCTCAACGAGCGCTCCGCCCAGTCCGTGCTGGGCTCGGTCCTGGTCAACACCGGCGTCCTGGCCGCGTACCGGGCGGCGGTGGTCCGCGAGCACGCCCGCACCTACCTGGCCGAGACCTTCCTGGGCCGCCGGGTGGACTTCTCCGACGACTCGATGCTGACGCTGTTCGCCAAACTGCGGGGCCGCACCGTGCAGCAGCCCAGCGCCCTCGGGCTCGCCGCGATGCCGGAGACGCTCGACCACCACCTGCGCCAGCAACTGCGCTGGATGCGCGGCTCCGCGATCCGCACCTGCTGGCGCCTGCGCTACCTGCCGCTGACCGGCTACGCGTTCTGGCTGCAGACCGCGCACCTGTTCACCGCCGTCACCGGTGGCGTCCTGTTCGGGTGGCTGTTCCTGTGGCAGCCGTTCACGGTCGGCGTGCCGCCGTGGCTGCTCCTCCTGGTGCCGACCGTCGTCTCCTACGTCGAGGCGCTGCGCTACCTCACCGTCCGCCGCCACGACCACTCCCTGCGACGGCAGTTGGCCGTCGTCGCGCTCGCCCCACTGGTCCTGCTGTGGGGGATGACCGTCCTGCGGGCGCTCAAGTGGTACGGCGCCCTGACCTGCGCGCGCACCGGCTGGGGCACCCGGCAGGACGTCGAACTGGCGCTGACCCCCGCCCCCGGCCGCCAGGGACGAAAGCCCCGGTGACCGTGCCATGCCTGCCGCCGACCGGGCCGCGCTGCCCGGCGCCGCCCTGGCCGCCGCCCTGGACCGGCGCGGCGTCAGGCCGCCGGTTCGAGCACCGCCCGGTGCCCGGAGCCGAGGAACTCCGCCAGCCGTCCGGCCTCCGCCGCCACCTCCCCGGCGGCCGCGTCCGGCAGCGGGCGGAACGGGCTGACCAGCAGCTCCGTGCCGCGCAGCGCCCAGGTGCCCGCGACGAAGCCGTCCAGCAGGAAGGTCGGCCGGACCCTCGCCGAGCCCGGCATCACCCGCGGGCGGTCCGGGTCGGCGAGCACCCGGGTGCGGTCCGCGTGCCCGAGCAGCAGGTTGTCGTACGCGGGCAGGAACCGCACCGGGACGGGGCGCTCCGGGTCGGCGAGCGGCGCGTCCGGCAGGTCGAACAGTTCGGTGCCGCGCTCGTCGCGGTGCGCCCGCAGCCGGGGGCGCAGCTCCTCGAACACCGCCCGCGTCCGGGTCAGCCCGGACCACGCCTGGAAGTCCGCCACCCCGGCCGGACCGAACGCCGCCAGGTAGCGCAGCACCGCCGCGCCCGCCGACAGTTCGCCGGGCCGCTGCTCGGCGAGGGACAGCGAGGTGTTCGGCCGGGTGCCCCAGCCGCCCCAGGCGGCGCTGTCCGGGCCCTGCAGCACCGGCACCCGCAGTTGCACCGCGCCCGCCAGCAGTTTCCCGTCCCGCCCCGGGTGGCGGGCGGCCAGCTCGGCGGCGAGGGTCTGCCGGGACAGCGTCCGTCCGGCCAGCAACTCCCGTCCGGTGGCGGCGAGTTCGTCCAGGTCGAGCCCGTCGGTGGCGGGGGCGAAGTAGCGGGCCCGGGAGGTCCGGTCCAGCACCGGCTGGAGCAGCGGCCGCCAGCGTCCGAAGTCCGCGCCGCCGGTCAGGTGCTGGGTGCTGCGCAGCGACGCCGAGCGCACCACCCGCCCGTCCGCGAGCAGCGCCGCCAGCTCCTCCCGGCGGAAGTCCTCGATCCGCGTCCACAGCCCCAGGTAGGGCCAGTTCGGTTCCTGCGCCTGGAGCGCGACCAGCCGCTCCACCACCTCGGTCACGGGCAGCCCGGTCCGCTCGGTGAGGAACTGCCGTTCGAGCAGCGTCCGGTTCAGGGTGCGGACGGACAGCACGTCGTTCATGCGGTGCGGGTTCTCCCGTCGGGTGGTGGACCTGCCGCCACGCTACGGGCCGCAGCGGTCAGTTCCCGTCCGCAATCCGCGGCTCCCGCAGAGCGCGGCTCCCGCCCGCGGGGTGCGGCTCCCGTCCGCGGGGTGCGGCTCACCGGAAGCGGGCGACGAAGCGGCGCTGCCAGGGCGTCTCCACCGCGCGCGGGGAGTAGTGGGCGCGGACGTGGGCGACCGCCTCGGCGGCGGGGACGCCGTCCAGGACGGCGAGGCAGGCCAGGGCGGTGCCGGTGCGGCCGTAGCCGCCGCCGCAGGCGACCTCGACGCGCTCGCCGGCGGCGCGGTCCCACGCCTCGCGCAGGGCGTCGGCAGCGTCGGCGCGGTCGGCCGGCAGGCGGAAGTCGGGCCAGCGCAGCCAGCGGGACTCCCAGTCGGCGGCGGGCGGCCGGCGGCCCAGCAGGTACAGCGCGAAGTCGGGCGGCGGCCCGGCGGGGAGCGGACGGCGCAGGCCGCGGCCGCGGATCAGGCGGCCGGAGGGGAGCGGCAGGACGCCCGCGGTGCCGGGCGGCCAGGTGGTGCTCACGGGGTCGGCGGTCACGGGTCCGAGCGTAGCGGCGGGACGGGGCGGGCCGCCGGGTGTGTCGCGCGGGCGAATCGATCTTCGGCGGTCAGGATGGTGCTTCCCCTGCCGAACCCGCCCCCGCCGGGGCTCCGACGAGGAGCAGTCATGGACGTGTCCGCAGGTCTGTGGGCCGCCACCATCGCGGTGCTGATCGCGCTGATCGTGGCCGACTTCTTCATCGGCGGCCGCAAGCCGCACGAGGTCTCGATCAAGGAGGCCGGGGTCTGGACCACCGTGTGGGTGGTGCTGGCGGGCCTGTTCGGCGCCTTCGTGTGGGGGTACGGCGGCTCGGAGCCGGCCGTGGAGTTCTTCGCGGGCTACATCACCGAGAAGTCGCTCAGCGTCGACAACCTGTTCGTGTTCATCCTGATCATGGGCAAGTTCGCGGTGCCGAAGATCTACCAGCAGTGGGTGCTGATGTTCGGCGTGATCATCGCCCTGGTGCTGCGCGGCGTCTTCATCGCGGGCGGCGCGGCCATGGTCGACAAGTTCTCCTGGGTGTTCTACCTCTTCGGCGCGTTCCTGCTCTGGACGGCCGGCAAGCTGCTCGTGGAGGCCGGGCGGGATGAGGCGGAGGAGGAGTTCCAGGAGGGGTGGCTGCTGCGCCTGGTCAAGAAGCGCGTCCCGTCCACGGACGAGTACCACGGCACCAAGCTGTTCGTCCGGGAGAACGGCCGCCGGCTGATGACCCCGATGCTGACGGTGCTGCTGGCGATCGGCACCACCGACGTGCTGTTCGCGCTCGACTCGATCCCGGCGATCTTCGGCCTGACCCAGGACGCGTACATCGTCTTCACCGCCAACGCCTTCGCGCTGATGGGCCTGCGCCAGCTGTACTTCCTGATCGGCGGCCTGCTGACCAGGCTGGTCTACCTGTCGTACGGCCTGGCGTTGATCCTCGGCTTCATCGGCGTCAAGCTGGTCCTGCACGCGCTGCACGAGAGCGGCGTGCACGTGCCGGAGATCGGCATCGCCTTCTCACTGGGCTTCATCGTGGTGGTGCTGGCGGTCACCACCGTCGCCAGCCTGCTGTCCTCCCGCAAGCAGGACCGGGCGGCCCGCGCCTGCC
>NZ_JBHUWH010000419.1:0-6779 GCF_042670125.1 Kitasatospora sp. NPDC057198
GGCCAGGAGTTCGGTGCGGTTGTCCACCCGTTTCATCCAGGCCGGAATGCGCGCGAACATCGATCCCGTCGGCCGGGCCGGGCCGCGTTCGCGCAACCGGGCGCCGACGTAGCCGGCCAACTCCTCGACGTGGCTCTCGTCGTAGGCCCACAGGACCCGGCCCGCGCAGCGGGTCTGCAGCCACAGCGGCAGGCGGAAGAACGGGTCCTCGCTGCCGCCGGGTTCCGCGCCGATCAGTGCCCCGTCCCAGCGCCGCTCCGGCTGCCAGGTCGCACTGTTCGCACACCCGCGGCAGGTCAATCGGCCTTCCTGGTACAGCAGTTGGCCGTAGCGCTCAGGCGCCGGCACCCCGGGCGGCGGCGCCACCAGGGCCCGGCCGCCGCAGCGGGGGCAGACCACCAGGATCCGCGCGGTGAACCGGGCCGCCCAGTGGCCGTGGTCGCGGTGGCGGGCCGGCCCGGAAGCAGGTTCGGAAACTGACCCGGGGGCCGGTTCGGCACTCATGGCGACCATCGTAACAGCACTTGTACAAGCACTGTTACGATGCTCGCCATGACAGTCGATCCCTCCCCCGCCGACCCCACCGAGCGGAGCCTGTGGCGTCCGCTCCGCCTGCTGCAGGACGCGATGGAGGCCGACATCGCCCGGGTGTACGCCGAAGCGCCGGTCGAGGGGCTGCGGTCGAGCTTCGTGCTGGAGTTGCTGCGGCTGCACGCCCGCGGGCCGATGACCATCACCGAGCTGGCCGAGTCCGTCCGGCGCACGCACTCGGCGCTCAGCCAGAAGGTGGCCGCGATGCGGCGGGCCGGCTGGGTGGAGACGCTGCCGGGGGACGACGCCCGGAGCAAGAAGGTCGCGCTGACGCCGAAGGCCCGGGAGGTGGTCGGGCGGCTGGCGGCGGAGTGGGAGGCCAGCGAGGCCGCCCTGGTCGAGCTGGAGGCCGAACTGCCATACCCGCTCAGCCGGGTGGTGGCGGACCTCGAACGGGCGCTGGCCCGCCGCAGCTTCCACGACCGGATCGCCGAGAAGCTCGCGGCGGACCCGCGGTGGCGGTGACCCGGGGGCGGCTGCTGCTCGACCTCGCCCCGCTGCGCGGGTCGGCCGCGTTCCGACGGCTGTGGATCGGCGGGGCGCTGTCCGGTTTCGGCAGCCAGATGGCGCTGGTCGCCGTGGCGTTCCAGGTCTGGGAGGACACCCGCAGCACGGTGTGGACCGGCGTGGTGGGCCTGGCGCAGGCGGTGCCGCTGCTGGCGCTCGGGCTGTTCGCGGGCGCGCTGGTGGACCGCGCGGACCGGCGGGCGCTGTACCTGCTGTCCGTCGCCGGGCAGGCCGGGTCCGCGCTGCTGCTCGCCGCGCAGGCGGTGCTGGGGTCCTTCCCGGCGGCCGGGGTGATCGGGCTGGTGGCCGTGCAGTCGGTGTTCGCCACCGTCGCAGGCCCGGCCTCCCGGACGTTCCTGCCCCGGCTGCTCCCGCCCGAACAGCTGGCGGCGGGGCTGGCCCTCGGGCGGGTGACCTTCCAGGGCGCGATGCTGCTCGGACCCGCGCTGGGCGGGCTGCTGGTGGCGGGCCTCGGCGCGGGCAGCTGCTACCTGGTCGACGCAGTGAGCTTCACGGCCGCCCTGTACGCGGTCTTCCGCCTGCCCCCGATGCGCCCGGACCCGACCGAACGGCCGGACTCCACCGGACGGCCGGACGAACGACCGGACGAGCAGCCGGACGGCCGACCGGACGAGCGGCCGGCCGCCCGGCCCGGATCGCACGGCGTCCGGGAGGGGCTGGCGTTCCTGGCCCGGACGCCCGTCGTCCGGGCCGCGCTGCTCACCGACCTGGCCGCCACCGTGCTGTCGATGCCGATCAGCCTGTTCCCGCTGGTCAACGCGGAGCGCTTCGGCGGCGGGCCGCGCACCCTGGGCCTGTTCCTGAGCGCGGTCGCGGTGGGCGGCGTCACCGCGTCGGTCTTCTCGGGGGCGTTCACCCGGCGGTCGAACCAGTCGGCGATGATGCTCTGGGGCGCCGCGTCCTGGGGCGCCGCACTGGCACTGTTCGGTCTGGCGTCCGACCCGTGGGCGGGTCTCGCGCTGCTCGCACTGGCCGGCGCGGCGGACACCGTGTCCGTGGTCGCCCGTGGCACCGTCGTCCAATTGCACACCCCGGACCGGCTGTTGGGACGGGTCGGGGCGGCCGAGCAGATCGTCGGGCAGGCCGGCCCGAACCTGGGCAACCTGCGTGGCGGCCTGGTCGCCTCCGCGACCTCCGGCAGCACCGCCCTGGTCAGCGGCGGCCTGCTCTGCGTCGCCGCCGTGGCCCTGCTCGGGGCGGGCACCCCGGGGCTGCGCCGCACCCGGAAGCCCGCGCCGAGCCGTCCGCTCGGCTGAACCGCCCGCTCAACCGATCGGTGCTCGAACCGATCGCCGAAACCACCGCACCCGTGTGGGTGATGACCACCGCCACCCGCCCGGGTAACGTCAATGTGCGTGTGCGCAGGAGGGCGATCGCCCGGCCCGCGCCCGACTCCCTCCCCCTCTCCTTCCTCCGGGCCGGTGCGCGTCCCCGCGCGCATTCCCCTCCCCCGAGCGTCACTTCTGTGCCGATCCGTGCGATCGCCAGCCCACACCCACCCCCTCCCTCTCTCCCCCGAGCCCCCGGGCCGGTGCGCGCCGCCGCGCGCACCCCCTCCTCCCAAACGTCGCTCTGTGCTGATCCGTGCTGAGGAGTCGCTGTGGTAGAGCGCTGCGCTTTCGTGTTCCCCGGCCAGGGGGCTTACCTGCCGGGCGGATTGGCCCGGCTCGCCGAGGACGAGCCGCTGGTCGCGGAGACCCTGCGGGAGCTGGACGCGGCCGCCGCCCGGCTCGGCCGGCCGGCCCCGTCCCGGCTGCTGCTCGACGAACGGGCCCCGGCCCTGGAGGAGTTGGTCCGGGACTCCCCCGCCGACCTGCACCTGGCTCTGTTCGCCGCCGGAACGACCCTGTTCCGACTTCTGACGGAACGTCACCACCTTTTGCCGGACGTCCTGTTGGGTCACAGCTTCGGTGAACTGGTCGCCCTCACCGCCGCCGGGGTGTACGACCTGGCGAACGGGCTGGCCCTGGTGGCCGCCCGCGACGAGGCGTTCGCCGCCCGGCCGCCGGAGCCCGGCGGGATGCTGGCGCTGGAACTGTCCGCCGCCCGGACGGAGGCGCTGCTGTGCGGGCTCGGCGTGTGGGAGGTGACCGTGGCCGCCGACAACAGTCCGCGCCAGTGCGTGGTGTCCGGCCCGGTCGGGGCGCTGGAGCAGGTCCGGCGGCAGGTGGCGGCGGTGGGCGTCCGGGCCAGCCCGCTGTCCGTCCCGTACGCCTTCCACCACCGCCTCCTGGCCCCGGTGGCAGGGGAGTTCACCCGCCGGGCGGCCGCGCTGCGGGTCGGCCCGGCCCGGTACCCGCTGCACTCGGCGATCCTCGGCCGGCGGGTGGACGGCGACGACGCGGTCGCCGAACTGGTCGCCGCGCACCTGGTCCGTCCCACCCGGTTCACCGACGCGGTGCGGCTGCTGCACGCGCAGGGCGTGGAGCTGTTCGTGGAGTGCGGCCCGCGCGGGGTGCTCAGCGCCCTGGTAGCGGCGACCGTGCCCGGCGTCCGGACCTTCGCGCCGCTGCGCCGCCGCGTCGGCGGCCCCGAACTCGCCTCCGAGGCAGCCGCCTTGAGCACCGACCGCTCCACCCCACCCCCAACTCCGGCCTCCGCTGCCCCCCTTCTTCCCGCCCCCGCAGCAGCCCCCACGGCTACCCCTGCGGCAAACCGCGAACCGGCCGCCGGCGTCCTGCCCGGACCCGGCGAAATCGTCTCCGTGCTGCGGGAGTTGTACGCGGAGGCTCTCGGCTACCCGCCCGAGGTGCTGACCGGGGACGCCGACCTGGAAGCTGACCTGGGCGTCGACTCGATCAAGCAGACCGAGCTGTTCGCCCGAGCCGCCACCCGCTTCGGCCGCACCCTGCCGGAGGAGGGCTCCCGGCTGACCAGCCACACCACGCTGGACGCCCTCGCGGGGCTGCTGCGCACCCTGCCCACCGCGCCGGGGGTGCCGGCATGAGCGGCACTCCGGCCCAACCGGGCTTCGACGCAAGGGACTTGGCGGGCAAGGTGGCCCTGGTCACCGGCGGCGGCAAGGGCGTGGGGGCGGCGATCAGCCGCGAACTGGCCGCGCGCGGCGCCCTGGTGGTGGTCAACCACTTCCACTCGCCGCGGGCCGCCGAGGAGACGGTGGCCGCGATCCGGGCGGCGGGCGGGCGGGCCGAGACGCTGCGGGGCAGCGTCGCCAAGCCCGAGCAGGTGGCGGCGGTGTTCGCGGCGCTGGCCGAACGGCACGGCGGCGTGGACGTCCTGGTGAACAACGCGGCGCGGGGGGTGTTCGCCCGCTACGACGACCTCACCGAGACCGAGTGGCAGCGGGCGCTGGACACCAACCTGCACGGCGCCCGCCGCTGCGCGCTGGCGGCGGCGCCGCTGATGGCCGCCCGGGGCGGCGGGGCGATCGTGAACGTGTCCTCGATCGGCGCGGGGCTGGCGATGGACGACTACCTGCTGGTGGGCGTCTGCAAGGCCGCACTCGAGGCGCTGACCCGCTACCTGGCCGCCGACCTGGGGCCGTCCGGGATCCGGGTGAACACCGCCTCGGCCGGGTTGCTGGACAATCCGACGGCCGCGCTCTTCCCGGACGCGGACGCCCTGCGGGCGACCTGCGCGGCGGCCGCCCCGCTCGGCGGGATCGGCCGGGAGGAGGACCTGGCCCGGCTGGTGGCCTTCCTCGCCTCGCCGCAGTCCCGCTGGATCTCGGGGCAGTGCCTGCTCGCCGACGGCGGGCTGTCGGTGGGCCGGGCCATGCTGACCCCGCGAAGCCACGCCCCCGCCAAGGCAGTTGAGCCGGCATCCGTACCGGCGTCCGTCCCGATGCCCTTTCTCGCGCCGTCCGCCCCGGTCCGGGGCGCCGCCCGGACGGTCGCGGTGGTCGGTACCGGCCTGGTCGCCCCGGGGGCCGGTGACCCGGAGGAGTTGTGGCAGCGGCTGGTGGAGGGCGTCCCGCAGTTCGGCGAGCCCGGGGAGCGCTTCCCGCTGGAGCACTTCTGGTCGGCCGGGGACACCCGGGACCGCACCTACAGCCGGGTGGCCGGCTACCTGCGCCCGGCGCCCGATCCCGCCGAGGACTTCCTCACCGCCTGGACGCGCACCGCGCTGCTCCAGTGCGGTGCGCCGATCCTCGCCGCCCGTACGGGAGTTCGCACCGCCTGCTTCGCCGGTGCCTGGACCGAGGGGTCGCAGCACGTGGAGGAGAGCGTGCTGGTGGAGACCGCCGTCGCCGGTCTCGCCGCGCACTGGCCCGGCCCGGCCGGCACCCCGGCGGAGGCGGCTGCCCTGCGGTCGCGGCTGCGGCACCGGCTGCGGGCCGCCTACCCGCACGCGGGCACACCCGGGGAACACCTGCCGCCGGCCGCCGTCCGCGCCGCCGTGGCCGCACTGCTGCCGGGTCCGGTACCCGTCCAGGTGGTCGACACGGCCTGCTCCTCCGCGCTGTACGCGATCGACCTGGGCACCCGGGCGCTGCTCGACGGGGAGTGCGAACTCGCGCTGTGCGGCGGGGTGTTCTCGCTCGGGCCGCGCTACAGCGTGCTGTTCTCGCGGCTGCGCGGGCTGAGCCGCTCGGGCGCGGTACGGGCCTTCGACGCGGACGCGGACGGGGTGCTGTTCTCCGACGGGGCGGCGTTCGTCGCACTCAAGCGGCTGGACGCGGCGCTGGCCGACGGCGACCGGGTGCTGGGCGTGCTGGCCGGGTTCGGCGGCGCCTCGGACGGGCGGGGCCGGGCCGTGCACGCGCCCAACCCCTCCGGTCAGCGGCGGGCGCTGACCCGGGCCCGGGCGGTGTCGGGGCTGCCCGCCGAGCGGGTGGACTGGGTGGTGGCGCACGCCACCGGGACGCCGGTCGGCGACGGCGTCGAGCGCGGCGTGCTGTCCGAGCAGTTGCCGCACGCGTGGTGCACCTCGAACAAGTCGGTTGTCGGGCACACCGGTTGGGCCGCCGGAGCGGTCTCGGTGGTGCACGCGCTGCAGGGCCTCGCGCACTCCGCCGTCCCGCCGCAGGTGCCGTACCGCGCCCCGGACGGCGCACCGCCGCTGCGGGTGCCGAGCGACCCGGTGCCGCTGCCGCGCCCGGCGGACCGGCCGCGCACGGTGGGGGTGTCGGCGTTCGGGTTCGGCGGCACCAACGGGCACCTGCTGATCCAGGACGCCCCGCGCCCGGGTGAGAGCGCCCCGCCGTCGCTGCCCGCCGCGCTGCCGGACGACCCGGTGGTGGTGGTCGCCTGGTCGGCCCACCTGCCGGGGAACCCGGACGTCGCAGCAAGACTGACGAACAGTCAGAATCCTTCCGTCGAACGCTCGTTCGGAGCGGTCTACCCCCTTCCCCCGTTCGAGGTGGCGCGGCTGCCCGCCCCGACCGCCGCCCGGATCGACCGGGCGCAACTGATGGCGCTGCAGGCCGCGGCCGCCCTGGTCCGGCCGGGCGCCACGCCGTGGTGGGAGGGGCTGCGGGAGGACTGCGGGGTGTTCGCCGCGCACACCGGGGTGCCGTCGGCCTCGCCGGACCTCACGGTCCGCTGCCACGCCGCCGCCCTGACGGCCGCGCTCGAACTCCGGCCTCCGGAGGACGACTTGGACCCGGTGGCGCTGCGCGCGGCCACCGCGTCCTTCCTCGACGCGGTGCGCGGGCGCACCGACCCGGGAGAGGACACCCTGGCCGGCCTGATGCCGAA
>NZ_JBHUWH010000420.1:0-6778 GCF_042670125.1 Kitasatospora sp. NPDC057198
GTACGGCGGTGCGGGCACCGGGCCTGCCGGTGGCGCTGGCGCCGCTGGCCGGGTCGGCGGTGGCGGACCAGGCCGTCGGGGTCGACGTGGTCGACCCGCGGACGGCCGGGGCGGCCGGGATACCCGGGCCGGTGGTCGCGCTGTCGCGGGCCGCCGGGGCGAAGGCGGCCGGCCCGGTCCGGGTGGAGCTGGACCTGTCCGGACTCGGCCTCCGCTACGGCGCCGACTGGGCGTCCCGGGCACGGCTGGTGGAGCTCCCGGCGTGCGCGCTGACGACGCCCCAGGCCGCGGGCTGCCTGCGGCAGACCCCGGTGGAGTCGCGGCTCGACCCGGCGTCCGGGCGGTTGTCGGCGGACGTGGTGCTGCCGGGCGACGACGGCACGGTGCGGACGCGGCTCCAGGGCGCGGACACCGGGGCGCCGGCCCAGCAGGGCGTGCTGCTGGCGGCGGTCTCGGGCGCGTCGGGCGGCGCGGGCACCTACGCGGCGACCTCGCTGAACGTCTCGCAGGGCTGGACGTCGGGCTCGGCCGCGGGCTCGTTCGACTACGGCTACCCGATCGAACTGCCGAAGAGCCTGGGCGGGGCGACCCCGGCGGTCGCGCTCGGCTACGACTCCGCCTCGGTGGACGGCAAGACCTCCTCCACCAACGCGCAGGCGTCCTGGATCGGCGACGGCTGGGACTACAGCGCGGGCTTCGTCGAGCGCGCCTACAAGCCCTGCCTGCTGGCCGGGATCACCGGCTCCGGCGACCAGTGCTGGGCGGGCGCGAACCTGACGCTCTCCCTGGCCGGCCACTCGGGCGAGCTGGTTCCCGACGACTCCTCGTGCCAGGGCGGCGCGCCCGCCGCCACCGAGCAGTCGGCCTGCACCTGGCGGCTGAAGGCCGACGACGGCAGCCGGGTGCAGTTCCTGACCGGCGCGGCCAACGGCACCTGGAACGGCGCGTACGTCAAGCTGACGGACACCGGCGGCACCGTCTTCTACTTCGGCCTGAACCACCTGCCCGACGCGGCCGGGAACCCCTCCACCAAGGGCCCGGACACCGGCTCGGCCTGGTCGGTGCCGGTCTACTCGCCGAACCCGGGCGACCCCTGCTACGACCCGGCCAAGGGCAAGGGCTCCTGGTGCCAGGCGGGTTGGCGCTGGAACCTCGACCACGTGGTCGATCCGCACGGCAACCTGATCACGTACGCCTACGACCCCGAGACCAACAACTACGCCCGCGGCGGCGGCCAGAACAACGGCACCGGCACGACCACCCCGTACACCCGGGGCGGGGTGCTCCGGACGATCGGGTACGGGCAGCTGCTGTCGGACCAGATCGCGGCGAACGGCGGGTACGACCCGGCGGCGAAGGTCGTGTTCGGGTCGGGCGAGCGCTGCGTGACCTCGGTGACGGCCTGCGCCCCGGCGAACCGGACCGCGGCGAACGCGGCGAACTGGCCGGACGTGCCGATGGACCAGCAGTGCGCCGCCACCGGTGCGTGCACCGTCTACGGGCCGACGTTCTGGTCCTCCAAGTGGCTCGACTCCATCACCACGCAGGTCCGCCACGACGGTGCCTACCAGGACGTCGACTCCTACGCGCTCACCCACCGCTTCGTGAGCGTCCAGAACGCGACCGAGAACACCCAGGTGCCGTGGCTCGGCTCGATCCGGCGCACCGGCAAGGACACCCAGGCGTCCGCCACCCCCGTCACGCTGCCGCCGGTCTCCTTCACCGAGATGCTGCTGCCCAACCGGGTGGACGGCACCGCTCTGGTACCGGCGCGCCCGGCCTACAACCGGCCGCGCATCCAACTGGTCACCACCGAGACCGGCAGCACCATCGGGGTCGACTACCAGCCCGCCGACTGCTCCCGGACGAACGGCCCCATGCCGACCTCGGCGGACACCGACGCCCGCTCCTGCTACAACGTCAAGTGGCACGTCCCCAACGAGCAGCCCGGCGCGGACCCGGTCGACGACTGGTTCCAGCGCTACCCCGTCAGGAGCGTGACGGTGAACCCGGGCACACCCGGCTCCGTCCCGATGACCACCGCCTACACCTACGGGCCGGCGGCCTGGCACCGCAACGACTCGGCGCTCGTCGACGCCAAGGACCGCACCTGGGACGACTTCCGCGGCTACGCGAGCGTCACCACCGTCTCCGGCAACGGCCTCGACGGGCCCAGGGCGCAGAACACCACGACGTACCACCAGGGCATGGACGGCGACCGGAAGGCCGACGGCACGACCCGCGCCGTGCAGATCGCCGGCCCGATGAGCGGCCCGGTCACCGACTCCGACTGGCTGTCCGGCCGGGCCCTGGAGAGCGACACCCACACCCAGGCCGGCGGCGGCATCGCCGCCTACACGCTCACCACCGGATCCGGTCCGGTGACGACCGCGACGCACGCCCGCAGCGGCCTGCCGCCCCTCGTCGCCCGGTACGGCGAGAGCAGCACCACCGTCACCGCCAAGTCCCGCAAGAGCGACGGGTCCTGGTTCGGCACCGTCACCACCACCGGCACCGACGCCGGGCACGGCAACCGCGCCACCACGGTCCGCACCGCCGCCGACGGCCTGCCGGACACCTGCAAGCGGATCTCCTACGCCACCGCCCCGGACACCCAGGTCACCTCCCGGGTCTCGGAGGAACTGACCGTCAGCGGCGCGAACGCCTGCACCGCGACGGCCGGGCCGGCCAACACCGTCTCCTGGACCCGCACCCGCTACGACGGCAAGCCGCCCGGCCAGTCGGGCACCCAGGGCGACAGCACCTCCGACGAGGTCGTCGACCACTACACCGGCGGCACGCCCGTGTTCGCCGTCACCGGCGCCCGCGGCTACGACGCCCACGGCCGGACCACCTCGGTGACCGACCCCAACACCACCGACAGCACCCACCCCGGCGGCTCGACGGTCACCACCGCCTACACCGCCCCGCGACCCGGCGAGCTGCCGACCTCGACCACCGTCACCAGCCCGGCCCCGGCCGGCGCCGCCGACGCCGCCACCGGCCGCACCGTCGTCACCGCCCTGGACAGCGCCCGCGGGCTCGCCAGGAGCAGCACCGACGCCAACGGCCGCGTCACCACGATCGGCCACGACGCGCTCGGCCGCACCACCGCCGTCTGGAACCCGGGCCGGGACACCGCGAAGACGCCCAACACCGCCTACGCGTACGCCGTCCCGGGCGTCGTCGGCGGCAAGGTCGTCCCGCCGAGCACCAGCACCACCACCCTGGTCGGCGTCGGCACCGACGGCGCCTACACCGCCGTCACCTCGACCGCGATCACCGACGGCACCGGCCGGACCGTCCAGACCCAGGCGCCGCCCGCGCTGTCCGGCTACCCCGGGCGGCTGCTCACCGACACCGCCTACGACTCGCAGGGGCGGGTGATCCGCACCAACGAGTCCTGGTACAACGACGCCGCCGGGCCCGGCACCACGCTCTACCAGGAGAGCGACACCCGGAAGATCCCGCACCAGACCCACACCTCCTACGACGGCCAGGGCCGGCCCACCGCCGTCGAGACCGTCGCCTACGGCGCGGCGCAGGCCACCACCACGACCGCCTACCCCGGCGCCGAGCGCGCCGACGTCACCCCGCCCGCGGGCACCACCCCCACCAGCACGGTGGTCGACGCCCTCGGCCGGACCACCCAGCTGTGGCAGTACCGGACACCGACGGCCACCGGCGACCCCGCCGACGCGGACGTCACCAGCTACACCTCCAACCCGGACGGACAGACCGCCACCCGCACGGACGCCGCCGGGAACACCTGGAGCCTCGGCTACGACACGCGGGGCCGCCAGGTCTCCCGCACCGACCCCGACACCGGGACCAGTACCACCGCCTACGACGCCGCCGGCCGGGCCGCCTCCACCACGGACGCCCGCGGCCGCACCGTGACCACCACCTACGACCTGCTCGGCCGCCCGACCGCCAGCTACGACGGCGCGACGACCGACCCGGCGAAGCAACTGACCGCGCGGACGTACGACACCGTGGCGAAGGGGCAGTTGACCAGCTCCACCCGGTACGTCGGCGGTGCCTCGGGCAAGGCGTACACGGACCGGACCAACGCCTACGACACGGCCTACCGCCCGACCAGCGTCACCACCACGATCCCGGGCCCGGAGACCGGGACGGCGGACACCAGCCCGCTCGTCTACACCTACCAGACCGTCTACGACCCGGTCACCGGCCTGCTGCTGCGCGACAACCGCCCGCAGCTGGAGAACCTCTCCGCGGAGCGGCTCGACTACACCTACGACAAGTACGGCCTGCTGACCGGCTACGGCGCCTACGGCGGGGCCAGCTACGACCTGTCCAACGACTACGACGCCTACGGCCGCCCGGTGCGCACCACGGTGAACCCGTACGGCACGCAGATCGTGGTCACCAACACCTACGACGAGTCGACGGGTCGCCGGCTCGCGCAGTACGTGGACAAGCAGACCGCCGCCACCGGCGCGGTGCAGCAGACCACCTACGCCTACGACGCCTCCGGGCGGATCACCGCGATCCGCGGCGTCCCGGACAACACCCCGGCGGCGGCCGACCTGCAGTGCTTCGGCTACGACCACCTCAGCCGCCTCACCACCGCCTGGACGGACAAGGGCACGCTGAGCACCGCCCCCGCCCCGGCCGTCGGCGGACGCGGCGCCTGCACCGCCGGCAGCCCCACCGGCGGCGCGGTCGCCCCGGCGATCAGCACCGTCGGCGGCAGCGCGCCCTACTGGCAGGACTACACCTACGACCTGACCGGCAACCGCAAGAGCCTCACCCAGCACGACCCGTCCGGCGACACCGCCAAGGACACCGTCACCACCCAGACCTTCACGGCGGCGGGCACCGTCAACAACGGCGACGGCGCCGGCGGCCCGCACGCCCTCACCTCCGCCGACGCCGTCACCGGCGGCAGCAGCACGCGGACCGGCACCGGCTACGACGCCGCGGGCAACACGGTCTCCAGTTCCAGCGCCGCCACCGGCACCACCAGCTACGAGTGGAACGCCGAGGGCCGGCTCGAGCGGGAGTCCCCGGCGGTGCAGATCCGGGGTGCCGGCGGCACCTGCCTCTCCCCGCAGGGCGGTTCCGCGGCCGACGGCACCCCGGCGGAGATCACCGCCTGCGGCCAGGACGGCGCGCAGAAGTTCTCCACCACGGGCGGCCGGCTGAAGGTGCTGGACAAGTGCCTGGCCGCCACCGGCACCGCCCCCGGCTCGGCGGTCGTGCTCCGGACCTGCGACGGCGGCCCCGCGCAGACCTGGACACCGACGCCCGAGGGCACCGTCCTCAGCGGCGCCGCCGGGAACCTCTGCCTCGCCGTCCCCGGCGGCGCGACGGCCCCCGGCACCGACACCGTCGTCGCCGCCTGCGGCACGACCACCGTGCCGGCGGGCCAGAAGTGGACCGTCCCCGACGACTCCACCAGCTACGTCTACAACGCGGACGGCAAGCAGATCGTCCGGCGCAACCCGGGGAGGACCACCGTCACCCTCGGCAGCGACGAACTCGGCTACGACACCGCCACGAAGGGCAGGACCCCGACCCGCTACTACCAGATGCCCGGCGGCCTCGGCCTCGTCCGCCAGGGCACCACCTCGACCTGGCAGATCACCGACCACCACGGCACCGGCACCCTCGCCCTCGACGGCACGACGCTCGCCGAGACCCGCCGCCCCACCGACCCGTTCGGCAACCCGCGCGGCACCCCGCCCGGCAACTGGGCCGGCACCCACGGCTTCGTCGGCGGCACCAAGGACGACACCACCGGGCTCACCAACCTCGGCGCCCGGCAGTACGACCCGGGCACCGGGCGGTTCATCAACCCCGACCCGCTGCTCCGGCCCACCGACCCGCAGCAGTGGAACGGCTACTCCTACAGCGACAACAACCCGCTGAACCTCGCCGACCCGGACGGCCTCGCCCCCTGCGCGACCGGCATCATGGACAAGTGCGGCCCCAGCGGCCCGAGTTGCGGCGGCGGCAGCATCTTCGCCAAGCCGTGCGCACCCGGCACCGGTACGTGCAGCAACCCGTACGCCGTCAAGTGCGGCGGGGGCGGCGGCGGTTCCGCACCCGGACCGACCAGGTCGTCCTCGTCCTCGTCCTCCTCCTCGTCCTCCTCCTCGTCCGGCGGCTCGAAGCTGACCAAGTGGCCCTGGCCCACGACCCCGATTCCGCCCTCGACGGGCCACTGCGCGGACCCGATCTGCTCCAAGCCGCACGTCACCGTGAACGAGGCGCTGAACTTCTACCACGAGCACGGCATTTCGCACCCGTTCGGCCGGGACAACGAGGTCAACGGCGCCAACCTGCTCGCCCGGGCCTGGCTGGATTACGACACCTGTGAGCTGACTGCCAAGCAGGTGGTCTGCTACGGCGGGTCGCCCGGCGACGACCAGCCGATGACCGTCGGCGACGTGCTGTTCTACCCGAAGAGCAAGGACGCCTACCTCAACAGGTTGGAGAACGAGCGCGAGACCCGGCTGAAGATGACCCAGAAGTGGGGGGCGGACTACACCGAGAAGTACGGCCCCGACCTGGTCCGGCACGAGGTGGTCCACTCGGAGCAGTGGTCCGAGTGGGGACCCAACCTGTACCCGCCCCTCTACGGGCTCGCATCGGCGCAATCAAGGATCGCCCAGGGGGACAACGCGACCGGCAACGCCTTCGAGATCGAGGCCAACCTGTACTGGGGCCGCTACGTGGCCGCACCGGGCTGGCCGTAGCCGGAAGCGGGCGGACGAGCGCTGCCACTGACCCGGACGGGGAACGGCCC
>NZ_JBHUWH010000421.1:0-6775 GCF_042670125.1 Kitasatospora sp. NPDC057198
GGTAGAGTCGGCGCGCGATGACCGACGCGCCGGCCCCGGGGCCGGCGCCGCGTGAGGAGCCCCCACGTGCTGATCACCCATGACACCGAGTGCGCGCTGAGCATCCTGGTGGAGCTGCTGAACACGGCGCCGGAGGCGTGCGGCAGCGAGCTGCTGCCCGACGTGGCGGCGCTGAGCGCGTTCGTGGTCCGGCAGGAGATCAGCGAGATCGACTCGCTCGGTCCGGCGGACCTGGCCGCGGTGCACGAGCTGCGCACCCGGCTGCGCGAGGTGTTCTCGGCCGGTTCGGTCGAGCGGGCCGCGGAGCTGGTGAACGCGGTGGTCGCCGAGGCCGGCACCACGCCCCGACTGACCAACCACGACCACCACGGCTGGCACATCCACTACTTCGCCCCGCACGCCGCGGTCGGCCGGCACCTGGCCGCCGAACTGGGCATGGCGCTGGCGTTCATCGTGATGGCCGGCGAGCTGGAGCGGCTGCGCCGGTGCGAGGCGCCGGGCTGCGCCCGGGTGTTCGTCGACCTGTCCCGCAACCGTTCGCGCCGCTACTGCGACAGCCGCACCTGCGGCAACCGGCTGCACGTCGCGGCGTACCGGGCCCGGCAGCGCTCGGCGGAGGCGGTGCCGGCCACCGGCCGCTGAGCGCGGTCGGCGGGGCGCTCCCGACCTGGGAGACTTGGCGGCATGAGTGATTCCTCGCTGCCCCGTGTCGAGTTCTGGTGCGACCTGCTGTGCCCCGACTGCCGTACCGCGCTGGACGACGTCCGGGCGCTGCGGGAGCGGTTCGGTGCCGCGCTGACCGTCGAGCTGCGGCACTTCCCGCTGGAGAAGCACAAGCACGCGTACCCGGCGGCCGAGGCGGCGGCGGAGGCGTTCGAGCAGGGGCGCGGCTGGGAGTTCGCGGAGGCCGTGCTGGCCCGCCTGGAGGACGTCGCGCGGGGCGGGGCGCCGGTGCTGGTGGAGATCGCCGGGTCGGTCGGCGTGGACGCGGACGAGGTGGACACCGCGCTGGTCGACGGCCGGCACATGCTGTGGGTCGACGCGGACGTGGCCGAGGGCCGGGCGATCGGGGTCACGGGCACGCCGACGTACGTGGTGGCCGGGAAGCGGCTGGACGGCGGGAAGTCGCAGGACGGGCTGCGGGAGCGGATCGTCGAGCTGCTGAACGGCTGAACGGCTGAACCGGGGCCGGGCGGGTCAGAGCGGCTTGCTGAGCAGGTACCGGGTGGTCCGGTAGCCGAGCGACTCGTACAGGCCGATCGCCACCGCGTTGTCGCGGAACACGTTCAGGCCGAGGTGGCGGACGCCGGCCCGCAGGCACTCGCGTTCGGCGATCAGCATCAGGGTGCGGCCGTGGCCCCGGCCGCGGTGCTCGGGGGCGACCTCCACCAGCATCACCCAGGCCAGCGGGCTGCCGTCGGGCAGCAGGCCCTGGTGGAGGGTGACCCAGATCGTGCCGAGGACGTTGCCGTCGGCGTCGAGCAGGTGGCGCAGCACGGTGCCGACGGTGGCGAGGCCGACCGGGAGGGCGCGGCGGTGGTCGCTCTCGGCGCGGGCGGCGGCCTCCTCGGGGTGGAGGCCCGCGGCGGTCAGCTCCCCGCGGTACCGGGCGACGGCGGCCTGCTGCCAGGCCGGGAACTCCTCGGCGGTGACCGGGCGGTCCGTCAGCCCCGCCGGCGGCGG
Source organism: Kitasatospora sp. NPDC057198 (assembly GCF_042670125.1). Classification (NCBI taxonomy): domain Bacteria; kingdom Bacillati; phylum Actinomycetota; class Actinomycetes; order Kitasatosporales; family Streptomycetaceae; genus Kitasatospora; species Kitasatospora sp. NPDC057198. Next base: position 1,684 of record NZ_JBHUWH010000421.1, read on the forward strand.
CGGTACGCGGTCGAGCTGCTTGGCGAGGTTGCGCATCTGCTCGGTGTACCCGAGGGCCTGCGCGAGGCGGAGGGCGACGGGGGCTTCGACCGGGACGGTGACCTGCGACCGGGCGCACCCCCAGTACCGGAGCACCTCCTCGGCGGCCAGCACGGCGACGGTGCCGCGCCCGCGGCGGCGGTCCGGTTCGGCGACCTCCAACTCGCAGATCTCCCCCGGGTACCGCCCGCTGCGGGCCCAGCCGTTGGTCCGCAGCCCACCCACCCGCCGCCCGTTCACCATGATGTGCCAGCGCTGCGTCCGCCCCCCGCCGACGCCCGCCTCCTCCGGCCCGTCGGGCCGCAACGTGGTGGTCATGCCGTCTCCCTTTCCCGCCCCGGACACTCTTCTATCCCCGCCCCGCCCCGGCACAGCGGCCGGTCCCCGCTCAGACCGGGTCGCGGTCCTGCGCGGCACGCTCGGCGAAGACCTCCATCGCCTTGCGGGTGACCGGGCCGACGCCCGGAAGTTCGCGGTCGTCGATGCGGGCAAACGGCTCCCCACCCCCGCCCCGCCCCGCCCCGGCGCAGCCGGTTCCCGCTCAGACCGGGTCGCGGTCCTGCGCGGCGCGCTCGGCGAAGACCTCCATCGCCTTGCGGGTGACCGGGCCGACGCCCGGAAGTTCGCGGCCGTCGATGCGGGTGACGGCCTGGACGTCGCGGAGGGTGGAGGTCAGGAAGACCTCTTCGGCTTCGGCGAGGGCTTCGAGGGGGAGGTCGGTCTCTTCGGCGCCGGTCCAGTCGAGGACGAGGTGGCGGGTGATGCCGGCGAGGCAGCCGGAGGCGAGGGTGGGGGTGAGGAGGCGGCCGTCGAGGACGAGGAAGACGTTGGAGCCCGTGCCTTCGCAGAGGTGGCCCGCGGTGTTGGCGAAGAGGGCCTCGCTGGCGCCGGCGCGGTGGGCGGCGGCGAGGGCGACGACGTTCTCGGCGTAGGAGGTGGTCTTGAGGCCGGCGACGGCGGAGTGTTCGTTGCGGCGCCAGGGGACGGTGACGACCGAGGTGGTCTCGGGGCGGGGGTTCGCGCTGCCGAGGGCGGCGATCAGGCTGGGGCCGGCGGTGCCGCGTTCGGAGCCGAGCGGGGAGGTGCCGCCGGTGTAGGTGACGCGCAGGCGGCCGAGCGGCAGCGGCTTGGCGGCGAGGACGGCGGCGCAGGCTTCGCGGACCAGGTCGTGGTCGGGGTCGGGCAGGCCGAGGCCGCGGGCGGAGCGGGTGAGGCGGTCGAGGTGGCGGGTGAGGGCGAAGGGTTCGCCGTGTTCGGTCTTGACGGTTTCGAAGACGCCGTCGCCGACGGTGAGTCCGTGGTCGAGGACGGAGAGTGCGGCGTCGTCCTCGGCGGTGAGGGTTCCGTTGACCCAGATCATCGGCGGGGTGCTCCTTCGGGGGCTTCGGGGGTGCCGGTGGAGGCTATCGCCACCAGCCGGGCGGCTTTGAGTTCGGTCTCCCGCCATTCGCGGTCGGGGTCGGAGTCCCAGGTGATTCCGGCGCCGGTGCCGAACTTGAGCACGGGGGTGCCGTTCTCCGGGCGTTCGATCCAGAACGAGCGGATGCCGACGGCGAGTTCGGCTTCGCCGCGGTCGGCGTCGACCCAGCCGACGGCTCCGCAGTAGGGGCCGCGGGGGGCGGTTTCCAGGCTGCGGATGATGCGCAGGGCGCTGCTCTTGGGGGCGCCGGTGACGGAGCCGGGCGGGAAGGTGGCGGCGAACAGGTCGGCCCAGCCGGCTCCGGGGCGCAGGGTGCCCTCGACGGTGGAGACGAGGTGGACCAGGCCGGGGTGCTTCTCGACGGCACACAGGTCGGGGACGGTGACGGTGCCGGTCCCGCAGACCCGGCCGAGGTCGTTGCGGACCAGGTCGACGATCATCACGTTCTCGGCGTGGTCCTTGTCGAGCAGGTCGTGCTCGGTGCGTCCGGTGCCCTTGATCGGGCCGGAGCGGACGGTGCGGCCGCGGCGGGCGAGGTAGAGCTCGGGGGAGGCGGTGGCGATCTCGACGCCGTGCTCGGGGAGGCGGATCGTTCCCGCGTACGGTGCGGGGTTGTGGGCGGCGAGCAGGCCGGTGAGGGCGTCGACGTCGGTGCGGTCGGGGTCGGGCAGGGGGGCGCTCAGCACCCGGCAGAGGTTGGCCTGGTAGACCTCGCCGGCGGCGATGTGCTCGCGGATGCGGCGGACTCCGGCGCGGTAGGCGTCGGCGTCGAGGGAGCTGTGCCAGGCGGCGGGGTCGGGGCCGCGCCAGCGGTCGGTGGCGGGCGGGGCCGGGTCGGGGCGGACGTCGGCGAAGCGGGCGCAGGTGAGGCGGCCCTCGAAGTCGTGGGCGACGGCCCAGAATCCGCCGTGTTCGAGGGCGGCCGGGTCGTGGGTGACTTCGCGCAGCCCGGTGGCGAGGCGTCCGGCGAAGCGGGCCATCGGCTGGTGCGGGCTGGGGGGCGGGGTGCGGCCGGACACGGTTCTCCTGCGCGGATGTTCGGTGCTGCCCGCTGCCGGTGCCGTGTCGGGCGCCGGTCGCGCGCGGGCGCGGGGCGGGCCCCGGGGGATCGCCCCGGTACCGGAAAGTCTAGGTCGGGGGCCTGGTGGAACGTCCGGGCCGGGCGGGGCGGTTCGGCGGGCGGCGGCCACCCCCGCGCCACGCTGCGGGAACGGATTTTTCAGCTGGGCCGGGGATCCGCTAGAGTTCAACACGTCGCCAGGGAGCGCAGCCGGGAAAACCGGGGGCCGACCGGGCAGACAGGCGGACGTGGCTCAGTTGGTAGAGCATCACCTTGCCAAGGTGAGGGTCGCGAGTTCGAATCTCGTCGTCCGCTCGATGGGGAACAGGGTAAGATCGTTCTCCAGGAGTTTCGAGTAGTTCAGAAGTTGCCTGGTGGAGTGGCCGAGAGGCGAGGCAACGGCCTGCAAAGCCGTGTACACGGGTTCAAATCCCGTCTCCACCTCCAAGAGGTGCCGTCCGGTCTCGACCGGAGGTCCTCCCCGCGCGATTAGCTCAGCGGGAGAGCACTACCTTGACACGGTAGGGGTCACTGGTTCAATCCCAGTATCGCGCACTGGTCTTCGGATCCCGGTCCTCAGGATCGACCCGCGCGATTAGCTCAGCGGGAGAGCACTACCTTGACACGGTAGGGGTCACTGGTTCAATCCCAGTATCGCGCACTCAGGCTTCCCGGCTTCGGGGGTCCTGGCGCACCCGCGCGATTAGCTCAGCGGGAGAGCACTACCTTGACACGGTAGGGGTCACTGGTTCAATCCCAGTATCGCGCACCACGGTTGAGAGCCGCGGTCCACTTCGGACCGCGGCTCTCGGCGTTTCCGGGGCATGGCGGGCAGGTCGGGCGGGACAGCGGCGGCAGCGGCGGCGCGGGGAACAGTGGTGGCCGGGAACGGCACGCCCTCACCGACGTGTCGTTCCCGGCCATCCGGTGGGCCGGAGCTGCAGCCTGTGCCACTCACGCTGTCCGTCCACGACGGTGAGGGCGGCTCCGGCCGGCGAAGACCCCTACCCCATGCGGGGGGTCAGCGCCCGATCAGGTCGGCGACCGCTCTGGTCTGGGTCGCCAGTTGGTCCCACGCTCCGAACAGGGCCAGCAGCAGGACGGCGCAGGGCAGGACGATGGCGAGTGCGACGACCGGGTGCCGGGTCTCCGTGGCGGGGAGGTGGCGGCGGCGAAGGGCTCTGCTGAGCGGTGCCATGGTGTGCTGGGCTCCTGCCGGGCTGGTGCTGCGGGTCGGGACGGGTGGGACGGGTGGTGCGGCCTTGCAGCGGGGGCGGTCTCTCGGGGGACGAGCGGGCCCGCCCTCGCTTGTGACAACCGTATGCGGGGGGTCCGACGGGGTCGTCATGCCCGCGTACCGTTCCGTTCGCCTCCGCTGGGATGAGGCGCGGCGCGGCGGCGTACTCCTGGAGGCGGAGACGGGGGTACGACCACCCCTGAGCCGTCCTCGGGGTCGCCCCCGGAGGGCAGTTGGGGGCGGGCGGTGGCCGGGCCGGGGGCCGGGTCGGGCGGCAGGGGCGGCGGCGGGCTTCTGACGGGGCGTCGGGGGCGGGCGGGTCGGTTCGGGTGCGGATCGCCGCCGCTGGGGGCGGGTCGCGGGCGGGCCGGGAGGCAAGGGCGGAACGCTGATCGGACAATCCGACCGGCGGTTCGCGTGTTGCGTGTCGACGCGGGGCCGCAACCTGTCCGTAAGCTGTCCCGAGACAGTTGTCTGACGATGCCCCACATCCGACGGGGCCTCACCCCACAGGCTGACGGAACGGGAACGGGTACGGCAGATGGCAATGATGCGGCTGAGGCGTGAGGACCCCCGCATCGTCGGCCCGTACCGGCTGCACCGGCGGCTGGGCGCCGGCGGGATGGGCGTGGTGTACCTGGGCTCCGACCGCAAGGGGCAGCGGGTCGCGCTGAAGCTGATCCGGGCCGAGCTGGCCGAGGACGCCGAGTTCCGCACCCGGTTCGCCCGGGAGATCGCCGCCGCCTCGCGGATCCGCGGCGGCTGCACGGCCCGGGTGGTCGGCTCCGACATCGAGACCGAGCGGCCCTGGCTGGCCACCGCGTACGTGCCCGGCCCGTCGCTGTACAAGCAGGTCTCCGAGGAGGGGCCGCTGGCCTGGCCGGACGCGGCGCGGATCGGCTCGGCGCTGGCCGACGGCCTGGTCAAGGTGCACGAGGCCGGGGTGGTGCACCGGGACCTGAAGCCGTCGAACATCCTGCTCTCCCCCAAGGGCCCGCGGATCATCGACTTCGGCATCGCCTGGTCGCGCGGCGCCTCCACGCTCACCCACGTCGGCACCGCGGTCGGCTCGCCCGGCTTCCTGGCGCCCGAGCAGGTGCGCGGCGCGGCCGTCACGCCCGCCACCGACGTGTTCGCGTTCGGGGCGACGCTGGCGTTCGCGCTGACCGGCGAGTCGCCGTTCGGGTCGGGCGCCTCCTCCGAGGTGATGCTGTACCGGGTGGTGCACGAGGAGCCGGACCTGACCGGCATCCCGCCGGTGCTGGCGCCGCTGGTGGGCGCCTGCCTGGCCAAGGAGCCGTCCGAGCGCCCGCCCGCGGCCGCGCTGCACGAGCGC
>NZ_JBHUWH010000422.1:0-6763 GCF_042670125.1 Kitasatospora sp. NPDC057198
ATGGTACTGCAGGGGGGACCCTGTGGGAGAGTAGGACGCCGCCGAACAATCATTGAAGGAAAAGCCCCCCGACGGGACGTCGGGGGGCTTTTTCGTGTTCCCGGGACGGCGAGGAGCGGTAACGGGCGGCCGGTCGGGGTCAGTACCATCTGCGGATGTCCTGGATCTCGTCGCGTTGCCGGACGTGGGTGTCCAGCCGGATGTGCCGTGCTTCATGGACTGCGTCGTGTCGATGTCCGCCGATCCGCAGGACGCGGCGAACACCTGGGTGCAGACGGCGGGGGCCTGCCTGCTGGAACTGCTCGACCGCCGTGGGGACTTCGCGGACCACGTGGACGCCGAGGACGAGGGCGGGGTGCCCGGTTGGCACATGATCGTGTCGGGGGTGGTCGGTCTCGGGCTGGACGTCGACGAGAGCTGGCGTCTTCAGGGGGCGCTGCTGGAGGCGAACGTCCTGCACCGGATCGCGGGCTCGTTCGTCGAGGACCTGGAGTCGCCCTTCTTCAACGGGGTCAAGGTCTTCTACGGGGGCAGTCCCGGTGCGATGCGGGCCGAGGTCTGGGTCAACGGTGAGTGCCACCAGGCCGCGACGGCGGCGATGGCGGCGCTCGGGCTGCCCGAGCCGGCGGTGTTCACGGCGGTGCGGTTCTACGCGCTGCTGCTTCCGCCGGCGGCCGACGGGCAGCAGCGCTGAACGCGCTGCCACCGGGACCGGTGGTGGTCAGCGGTGGTCGATGGTTCGGAGCAGTCTCCTTGTCGGGGCGGCTTCTTCGGGGCGGACGCTGGAGGCTGCGGCTTCGATGACCGGTCGGCCGGCCCGGATGGCGGCCCTGGCTGCGGTCTCCCGGCCGAGCTGCTGGGAGCGGGCGGGGTGGTGCGGGCCCCGGTGGTTGCCGGTGGGAGCACCATGCAGCCTCGGCGGGACGGCGGGGAGCGGAGTGGTGTGTTCCGGGGATGGGCGGGGGCGGGATCTTCTAGGCTCGCCTTCCTGCCGGTCGGGTCCGGCGGGTTCGTACGGAAGGGGCCTCGACGTGCTGCTCGGTCTTCGGACGGTCATCCATCCCGCGCCGGATCTCGGCGCGGCGAAGGCGTGGTGGAGTTCGGTGTTGGGGGTCGAGCCGTACTTCGACGAGCCGTTCTACGTGGGGTACAACGTGGGCGGCTACGAGTTGGGGTTCGATCCGGGGGCCGATCCGGAGGTGGGGCCGGTGACGTACTGGGGTGTGCGGGACGTCGATGCGGCGCTGGCGCGGTTCGTGGCGGCGGGGGCGGAGGTGCGGGAGCAGGTCCAGGAGGTGGGCGGCGGGATCCGGGTCGGGACGGTGGTGGAGCCGTCGGGGACGGTGGTCGGGCTGATCGAGAATCCGCACTTCGTGCTGTCGGCGGGTGGCGGGGACGAAGCCGCGGGCCCGGGGCGCTGAGGGGGGAGGAGAGCGGTGGGTTACCACGGGTGGTGGATGCTGGGGGTGGTGCCCGACGGGGCCGCGGCGGCGGTGCGCTGGCCGGGTCGTCCGGCGGGTGCGGCCGGGGCGTTGGCGTGGTGGCGGGAGCATCCGGGGGCGGGGTGGGACGAGTTGCGGGCGTTGTTCGAGTCCTGGGGGTACGGGGGCGAGGAGGACGAGGAACTCGACGCCGTCCGCTGGGAGTTGCTGGGGATGCTGGAAGGCCGTCCGGAGCGTGAGCGTTGGCTGCTCGGGTTGCGGAAGGCGTTCCCGTTCCACGCGTTGGCGTTCGCAGTGGGGCCGGACGGGGTGGAGCGGCTGCCGGGGTGGGGCGGGGAGTTCGTCTGGGACGCCGGGCAGGTGCGGGAGCGGTTGCCGGAGGTGGAGGCGGTGCTGGGGGTGACCGGGGCGGCCCGGGAGGCGGCGCTCGGGCGGGCCGCGGAGTGGCTGGCGCGGTACGGGGACGGGGACGGGGAGGAGGCGGAGTTGTTCGACGCGCCGTTGCGGGTGCTGCGGGCGGCGGCGGCCGCGGGGGAGGGGGCGATGGGGGTGGAGATGGTGTTCTGAGGGGGAGGCGCGGGCCTCAGCGGGCGTGGTGGTCGTTGGCGACCAGGACGCGGGCCAGGCGGGCGGCGGCGGTGGTGACGGCGGGCCAGGCCGGGGAGTTCGGGTGGTCGGCCGGGCGGGGGTCGGGCGGCAGGGCGGCGAGGAGGGCGCGCAGGGCGGTGCCGAGGTCTGCGGTGAGGGCGGCCTCCTCGCCGGTGCGCAGGGTGTGGCCGATCCAGGGGGCGGGGTCGTCGGCGTCGCACGCTTCGGTGAACAGGGTGCTGAGCAGCGACGCGGGGTCGAAGGCGTCGTCCTGGAGGCCGGGGGCGGCCAGCACGAGGACCGCGGCCACCAGTTGGTGGCGCAGCGCGGGGAGGGCGGGGCCGCGGTCGGTCACCGGGGGAGCGTACCGGCCGGGGGTGAACTGTCAGGCGTAGGGGGCGAGTCGGGGGTCGAGCGGGGCGTCGGTGAGGCGGTTGGCGAAGGTGGAGAGGGTGTAGGCGCCGATGCCGAGGACGATCTCCAGGGCGTTGCGCGGGGTGAAGCCGTGGGCGAGGAAGGCGGCGAGGTCGGGTTCGGGGACGGCGCCGGTGTGGTCGAGGACGGAGTGGACGAAGACCCGGACGGCCTCCAACCTGGCGTCGGGGAGCGGCTGTTGGGCGCGCAGGGCGGCGATCAGGGCGGGGTCGGCGGCGAGCCGGGTGAGGATGCCGGTGTGCATGGCGACGCAGACGTGGCAGCCGTTGCGGGTGGCGATGGTGAGGACGACGGTTTCGCGGACCACCGGGTCCAGTTCGGTGGCGTCGAACATGGCGGTCAACTTGAGGAAGCCGTCGAGGAGTTGGGGGGCGTGGGCGAGGCGGGCGGCGGCGGCGGGCAGGTAGCCGAGGTGGCGGGTGACCTGCTCGAGCTGGCGGCGGGCGGCCGGCGGGGCGGTGTCGGGGGTGAGGTCGGGGAAGTGGGCGCCGGTGGACGGAACGGTCGGGGCGTCGGTGGTCGGGGTGTGCGTGGGCATGGGTGGGCCTTTCCGGGGGTGCGGAGGCGTGCCGGGGTGGCCGGGAGGGCGGGATCCGGCTGCGCGCCCTAGAATGGACAACGTGGTTGACCAAAACGTAAACCAGGTTGTCGATCCGCGCAACGGGGAACCGGGCGTTCCGGATCGCGACGGCTTCGAGCTGCCGCTGCTGCTGTTCGCCGGATTCCGCACGATCATCGACGAGTTGCACGCCGAACTGGCGCGCCAGGGCCACCCGGACGCGCGGCCCGCGCACGGCTTCGCGTTGCAGGCGATCGGCGTCGGCGGGGCCACCGCGAGCGAACTCGGGCGCCGGCTGGGGGTGTCCAAGCAGGCGGCGGGCAAGACCGTGGACCGGCTGGAGGCCCTCGGCTACGCGGAGCGGGCGGACGACCCGCAGGACGCCCGGCGCAAGGTCGTCCGGCTGACCCCGCGCGGGCTGGACGTGCTGGCCAGGTCGGCCGCCGGGTTCGACCGGATCCGGGCCCGCTGGGCGGCCGCGCTCGGGGAGCGGCGCCTGCGCGAACTCGAGGACGGGATCGCCGAGTTGGTCGGCCCCTCCGGCTTCCGGCTGGACGCGGCGGGCTGGTTCGCCGGCTGAGGACGGCCGGCCGCCCCGGCGCGCGGACGGCGGGCCGGGGCGGGAGGGGCGCAACGGAGAGGTGCGACGGAGGGGTGCAACAGCGGGGCGGCGGTGGCTACTTGCCGTTTTTGTCGGGGTCGGCGGCGAGGGTGATCACGCCGAGGTAGCCGTCGCCGTCCTCGCTGACCTTCAGCAGCATGGTCGGCCGGTAGATGCCGTCGCCGTCGTTGAAGGTGTCGCGGCCGGTGTGGGTGCTGTACGGGGCCTTGGCGAAGACCGCCGTGTTCAGCGACTCGTCCATCATCATCTGGGTGGTGAGGGTGCGTTCGTTGTTGATGTGCACCATCGCGTGGACGTGCACGGTGCGGCCCGAGTACCAGCCCGGCCAGACGGTGGTGAACTCCACGATGCCGTCCTGGTTGGTGACCTGGGCGCCGCGCAGGTAGCGCTTGTCGTCCTGCGGGGTCAGGTCGGCCATGCCGTCGTTCGCACCGCCACCGCCACCGCCGTTGCCCATGTCCGGGCCGCCCGACGGCGGGGCGCCGGTCGGGGCGCCCGAGGGCGGGGCGCCGGTCGGGGCGCCCTGCGGGGGAGTTCCGCCCCCGCCGCCGGGGCCGCCGCCCGTACCCCCGCCGCCGGTGGACAGCTGCTCGGCGCCCGAGTACTTGCCGGACGCGTCGCAGTGCCAGATCTCCACCACCGCGTTCGGCAGCGCCTCGCAGGTCTCGCTGTCCTGCACCCGGACGGCCAGCCGCAGCCGGACGCCCTCGCGGTCCTCGCGGATGTCGCTGCGGATCTTGTCGGCGTCGAAGTAGTACGGGCCCTGGGTGGTCTGCGCGGTCAGGCTGCAGGTGTTGGCGTCCGCGAACAGGCCGGTCAGGTCCTCGGTGGTGGACGCCTGCGGGGAGATCGGGGCGTCCGCGCCCGTGGTGGTCCGCGCGCTGGTCGCACCCCCGCCGGAGCCGGAACAGGCGGCCAGCAGCGCGCCGAGGCCGATGCTGCTGATGCCGGCCAGGGCGCGCCGCCGGCTCACCCGCCGGCCCTCGTCGTGGTCGTGGTCCTGCGCGGGCCGCTGTTCGGTTGCCATGGGTTTCCCGTCCCTTTTCGATCCCTTTGCCGTTCCGCGCAGCGTAGGGACGGCGGATGAGGACGGTCTTGGGATCGGATGAGAGAACGGTGGCCGCGCCGAGGGGGCGTCAGCGGCCGGCGCGGCGCTCGGCCTCCGCCTCGTCCTCGGCCTCCGCCTGCTCCAGGGTCGGCGCGGTGCCGCCCAGGTGGGCGGGCAGCCACCAGGAGTCCTCCGGGCCGGACGGCTTGGCCGGGTACTCGCGCTGGGCGCGGTCCAGCATCTCGGACATCGCGGCGCGCAATCGGCGGGTCACCATGACGGGCTTGTCGGTGGGGGCCAGGTGGATCGGCTCGCCGATCATGATGGTCACCGGGACGTGGCGCTTGGTCAGCGTCTTCGGGCGGCCCTTGGTCCACAGCTGCTGGGTGCCCCACAGGATCACCGGCAGCAGCGGGGTGCCCGAGTCGGCGGCCATCCGGGCCGCGCCGGTCTTGAACTTCTTCAGCGTGAACGAGCGGCTGATGGTGGCCTCCGGGAACACCCCGACCACCTCGCCCTCGCGCAGCGCCTTCACCGCCGCCTCGTACGCGGGCTGGCCGTCGGTGCGGTCCACCGGGATGTGCTTCATGCCGCGCATCAGCGGGCCGGAGACCTTGTGCCGGAACACGTCGTCCTTGGCCATGAAGCGGGTCTTGCGGCGGCCCACCCGGTACGCGCCGAAGCCCGCGAAGATGAAGTCCAGGTAGCTGATGTGGTTGCTGACCAGGACGGCGCCGCCGGTGGCGGGGACGTGCTCGGCGCCGACGATGGAGATCCGCAGGTCCAGCGCCTTGAAGGCGGCCAGTGCGGTGCGGATCACCGGCGGGTACACGAACTCAGCCACGGTCAGCCCTACTTCCCACGGGCCAAGCGCCCGGTCCGGCGGTACCCGGGACGTGGGGGCCGGGCCGGGAGGCGCGGCACGCCGCGGCGGCCACGGGTGTTTCCTTCAGATGATCCCCCGAACGGGCACGGTCTGTCACCCCAGGCCCTGGCCGGGCGTGCACCACCAGGGGTCCGGGGAACTGGCGGCAGACGGGCATGCACCACCAGGGGCCCGGGGAACGGCGGGTCCGTGCTGCTGACGGCCGGAGCTCATCGGAAAGTCCGTGCTGCTGCGTGTCTTGAACGGAACCCGAAGCAGATGCGCGCTCCGGCAGTGAACCGGCAGCAGACCCGGGCTCGCCGTTCCCCGAGCCCCCGGTGGGGCTCGTTCTCGGCGGGCCCCGGGTCCGGGGGCGGGTTTGCCACACTGGGCGGGTGACCGGTGGCGGCCGGCGTGTTTGGAGCGGTGTGCAAGGTGCGGGACGGGAGGCTGCGGATGCGGGTGGACGGTGCGGTGCGGTTGACGGCGGCGGAGCTGGGGGCGCCGTTGGGGGAGCGGGCGACGCTGGTGCAGTTCTCGACCTCGTTCTGCCAGCCGTGCCGGGCGACCCGGCGGACGCTGGCGGAGGTGGCGGGGATGGTGCGGGGCGTCGCGCACGTGGAGGTGGACGCCGAGTCGAGCCTGGAGCTGGTGCGGCGGCTGGAGGTGTCGCGGACGCCGACGGTGCTGGTGCTGGACGCGTCCGGCCGGGTGGTGCGGCGGGCGGCCGGGCAGCCGCGGAAGGCGGACGTGATCGCGGCGCTGGGCGAGGCCGTCTGAGCCGGTCGCCGGGCCCGGCGGGGGCCTCGCGGGGGGCGTCACGCGTTCAATCTCACAGGCGATCTGGTGTGCGGTCAGGTGGCAGCCGGTCCGGGCTGGGGCAGGATGGGCCGGAGGCGGCGGCGTGGTGTCGGGCCGGGATCGCGGGCAGCGTAAGCTACTGGTGAGTAGTGACGGTTGGACTACTCGCGGGTATGCTGCCGGGGAGCCCGGAGGGGTACCTTCGCGCGCCGCTCGGGCCGCGGGCCCCGCCGCGTCGGAGCGAGGATCGCCCGGCGACGCGCGGGCAGCCGCCGCAGCCGCCGGATCGGACCAGTAACAGGAGAGCAGGCCGTGAGCTTGAGGATCGTTGTCTGTGTGAAGTACGTGCCCGACGCGACCGGTGACCGTCGCTTCGCGGACGATGCCACCACCGACCGGGAGG
>NZ_JBHUWH010000423.1:0-6732 GCF_042670125.1 Kitasatospora sp. NPDC057198
CACCCCGGCACCGTGCTCGCGCTCGGCGCGGTCAGCCTGGTCACCGACGTCTCCTCCGAGATGGTCAGCGCGGTCCTGCCGCTGTACGTGGTCGCCGCGCTCGGCCTGTCCCCGCTCGGCTTCGGCCTGCTCGACGGCATCAACAACGGCGTCGGCGCGCTGGTGCGGCTGCTCGGCGGCCACCTCGCCGACCGCGGCGGCCGCGGCCACAAGCTGGTCGCCGGGCTCGGCTACGGCCTGTCCGCGCTGTGCAAGCCGCTGCTGCTGCTGGTCCACACCCTGCCGCTGATCAGCGGCGTGCTGGCGGTCGACCGCACCGGCAAGGGCCTGCGCACCGCCCCGCGCGACGCGATGATCGCGCTGGCCACCGCCCCCGAGCACCGCGGCCGGGCGTTCGGCGTGCACCGGGCGATGGACACCACCGGCGCGCTGATCGGCCCGCTGCTGGCCTTCGCGGTGCTGCGGACCACCGACGACCGGGCCGAACGGGCCGGCTACGGCGCGGTGTTCACGGTCTCCGGCTGCGTCGCGGTGCTCGGCGTGCTGCTGCTGGTGCTGTTCGTCCCGGGCCGGATCACCCGGGCCGGCCTCCCGGCGGCCGACGCCGCCGCGCCGAAGCCCGCCCTGCGCGACGCGCTCGCCCTGCTGCGCCGGCCCGCGCTGCGCCGGCTCACCCTGGCCGCCGTGCTGCTCGGCCTCACCACCGTCAGCGACTCCTTCCTGTACCTGCTGCTGCAACGCGAACTCGGCCTGCCCGCGCACCTGTTCCCGCTGCTGCCGCTCGGCACCGCCGCGGTGTTCCTGCTGCTGGCCGTCCCGCTCGGCCTGGTCGCCGACCGGATCGGCCGCCGCACCCTGTTCCTGCTCGGCCACGCCGTCCTGCTGGCCGGCTACGCCGTCGTGCTCTCCCCGCTGCACGGGGTGCCCGCCGCCGCGGCGGTCCTGCTCCTGCACGGCACCTTCTACGCCGCCACCGACGGCGTGCTGGCGGCCGCCACCGCCGCGACCGTCCCCGACGGGCAGCAGGGCGCCGGACAGGCCCTGGTCGGCACCGGGCAGGCGCTGGCCCGGTTCGCCTGCTCGCTGGCCTTCGGCGCCGCCTGGTCGCTGTGGGGCCCCCGCCCCGCGCTGGCCGCCACCGCCGCCGCGCTGGCCGGCGCCGCCCTCGCCGCGACCCTCCTGCTGCGCCCCGCCTCCCCCGCCGCTCCCGCCGCCGCCACTGCCGCCACCCGCTGAACACCGCCCGCGCTTCCCACCCGGAGGGCCCCGTGACCGCTCCCGCCACCGCCGAACCCGTCCCCGCCGAGACGTCCGGGCCCGCCCCGGACGGCACCTCCCCGCTGCGCCGCAAGCTGCTGGTGCTGCTGGTCGCCGTGCTGCTGCTGGCCGGTGTCGGCACCGTCGCCGTCCGGTACGCCGCGCAGCGCTCCGACCGGCGCGACCAGGAGCAGGCGGGCGGGCCGCCGGTCCACGAGGGCGCGGTCTCGCTGGACGCGGCGGGCGGCCGCCGGCTGCTGCTGCGCAACCTGGCCTGGGGCCCGCACCGGGACGAGATCGCCGCGGTGCCCGCCGACGCCCCCGACGGCCCGCGCACCGCGTCCGGCGTCGAGTGCCTGCGCTTCCACGCCGCCGCCGGCACCGGCGTCTGCCTGCAGGCCGAGCACGGCGCGCTGGACGACACCTACCACGCCTCGGTGCTGGACTCCTCGCTGCACGAGCTCAGGCGCTTCCCCGCGCCCGGCATCCCGACCCGGGCCCGGGTCTCCCCGTCCGGGCACCTGGTCGGCTGGACGGTGTTCGTCAGCGGCGACTCCTACGCGGGCACCGCCTTCTCCACCCGCACCGCGATCGTCGACACCCGCGACTGGACGTTCTACGACAACCTGGAGGACTTCCAGGTGGTCGAGGACGGGCACCGGGTCCAGGCGTCCGACGTCAACGTCTGGGGCGTCACCTTCGCCGACGACGCCTCCTTCTACGCGACGGTCGCCACCGGCGGCCGGACCTACCTGGTCAGGGGCGACCTGGCCGCCCGCACCCTCACCACCCTGCACCAGAACGTCGAGTGCCCCTCGCTCTCCCCGGACGGCACCCGCGTCGCCTACAAGAAGCGGGTGGACGGCGCCGACCCGGCCGCCCCCTGGCGGCTGTACGTGCTGGACCTGGCCACCATGACCGAGACCGCGACCGCCGAGCAGCGCGACATCGACGACCAGGCGCTGTGGTCCGACGACCGCACCCTGCTGTACGCGATGCCCGGCGACTACGGCTCCGACCTGTGGACGGTGCCCGCCGACGGCACCGGCACCCCCGCCGTCCTGGTCCGCTCCGCGGTCGCCCCCGCCTACCTGGGCTGACAAGCCGATCACGGCGGGAGTATCGTGCGCGGTCGAACTCTCGTCCCAGGAGTGGAAGATGAAAGACGACCGGGCGCCGCAGCCGCCCCGCCGCGCGCCGCTGCGCCGGACGCTGTACGCGCTGCTGGCGCTGTACGGCGGCCTCCTGCTGTGCGGCTCGGCGTACTGGTGGTTCGGCTGGTCGTGGGCGGTCGTGGAGGTGCTGCCCTTCGCCTGGGCCGTCGTCCTGGCAGTGGTCGTCATCTACGGCTTCCGCACCCGCAACGGCCTCGTCGCGGGCGTGTTGGCCGCCCTGCTGGCCGTCGGGGTCAGCGCCACCGGTTTCGACGCGATCCACGCCGTCGTCCTGGAGCGGTACGGGCAGCGGACCACCGCGGTGGTCGTCGACGGCCGCCTCAACGGCGACCGGACGGCGTACTCGTCCTGCCGGCTGCGCACCCGCGACGGCCGGGACGTCCCCCGGAGGCTCGACCCCTGCGACGGGTTCCGGCCCGGCAACCGCCTCGACGTCACCTACGACCCGGACGGGCGGCAGGACCCGGTCGTGGGCGCCCCCGACGCCGCCGCCAACCCGGCCTGGACCGGGGGCCTGCTCGCCGCGCTCACCCTGCTGCTCCTGTCCCTCCCGCTGTGGGCGGGCCGCGGACCCCGGTGGCCGGTCCTGATGGACGACCTGCTGCTGGGGGCCCGGCCCGAGTGGTGGGGGCGGCGCCGACCCGGTCCGCCGGTCGCCGGATAGATTCCCGGCATGAGCACCGTGATCGAGACCGTCTCCGAACCGACCCCCGAGCTGGTGGCCGCGTTCGCCCGGCTGCTGCCCCAACTGTCCTCTTCGGCGGCCCCGTTGGACGCGGACGCGTTGGCCCGGGTGCTGGCCTCGGACGCCACCGCGCTGCTGGCGGCCCGGCTGGACGGCGAGATCGTCGGCACGCTGGTGCTGGTGGTCGTGCCGCTGCCGACCGGCGTTCGGGCGCACGTCGAGGACGTGGTGGTGGACGCGGCGGCCCGGGGGCACGGCATCGGCGCGCGGCTGATCGACCGGGCCCTGGAACTGGCCGTCGCGGCCGGGGCGCGCACCGTCGACCTGACCTCCCGGCCGTCCCGGGAGGCGGCGAACCGGCTGTACGAGCGGGCCGGGTTCGTCCGCCGGGAGTCCGTCGTCCTGCGCCACACGCCCGCGCCGCAGGGCGGCTGAGGGCCGGTCAGGCGCGGCGTTCGCGCCAGCGCTCCATCAGCAGGGGCAGTTCCGCCCGCAGGAAGGCGAAGAACTCCAGCGATTCGGTGAGCCGCCGTCCGGCCGGGGTGTCGGGCCCGAGCGCCTCGATGCCCTCGGTCAGGCCGGTCTCCCAGCGGGCCAGCGTGCGGTCGCGGCTGGCGGTGAGCTCGTACCAGACGTGGTCGTGGACGCGGTAGCGGTCGCGGCGCGAGCCGGGTTCGCGCTCCCGGCCGACCAGGCCGACGGGCACCAGGTAGCGGACCGCGCCGGACACCGCGGCGGGGGAGACCTGCAGCAGTTCGCCCAGTTCGGCGGAGGTCAGCCGGCCGGAGTCGGAGGTCAGCAGGGCGGTGAACACCCGGGCGGGCATCCGCGGGAACCCGGCGTCCACCAGCACGGCGGCGAACCGCTCCACGAACTCGGCCACCACCGCCGGATCCCGCCGCACGGCCCCGCCCGCCTCGCCTGCCCCGCCCGCCCCGTCCGCCTCGCCCACGCCGCCCGCCTTCCGCCGCCGTCCCGGTGCCCCGACACCCGTGGAGATCCGGGACTTTCAGTAACTTCACGAATCTGTGAAACAAGAGTAGCTTCGATGGCATGACAACCGCCATCTCGGTGTCCGGCCTGGTCAAGACCTTCGGCCGCACCCGCGCCCTGGACGGCTTGGACCTCACGGTCGAGCAGGGCGAGGTCCACGGGTTCCTGGGGCCCAACGGCTCCGGCAAGTCCACCACCATCCGCGTCCTGCTCGGCCTGCTGCGCGCCGACTCCGGCACCGCCGCCCTGCTCGGCGGCGACCCCTGGCGGGACGCGGTGCCGCTGCACCGCCGGCTCGCCTACGTCCCCGGCGACGTGACGCTGTGGCGCAACCTCTCCGGCGGGGAGGCGATCGACCTGCTCGGGCGGCTGCGCGGCGGACTGGACCCGGCCCGCCGGGCGGCGCTGCTGGAGCGCTTCGAACTCGACCCGACCAAGAAAGGCCGCACCTACTCCAAGGGCAACCGGCAGAAGGTCGCCCTGGTCGCCGCGTTCTCCTCCGACGTCGACCTGCTGATCCTGGACGAGCCGACCTCCGGACTGGACCCGCTGATGGAGGAGGTGTTCCGCGAGTGCGTCGCCGAGGCCCGCGACCGGGGCGCCACCGTGCTGCTCTCCAGCCACATCCTGTCCGAGGTGGAGGCCCTGTGCGACCGGGTCTCGATCATCCGGGCCGGCCGCACCGTGGAGACCGGCACCCTCGCCGACCTGCGCCACCTCACCCGCACCTCGATCGACGCCGAACTGGCCGGACCCCCGCCCCGCCCCGACTACGTCCACGACCTGGCCGTGGACGGCCACCGGCTGCGCTGCCAGGTCGACACCGACCGGCTCGGCGAACTGCTCACCGAACTGAACGCCGCCGGCGTGCGCACCCTGGCCAGCCGCCCGCCCACGCTGGAGGAGCTCTTCCTGCGGCACTACGAGAGCGACGCCGGCGCCCCCGCCGCGGCGGCCGCCCGATGAGCGGCCCGGTCCCGGCGGCCACCGCCGGCCACGACCTGGCGGGCACCGGCGTCCTCTACCGGCTCGCCCTGCGCCGCGACCGGATCGCCCTGCCGGTGTGGGTGTACGTCGGCACCGGCATGGTCGCCTCCACCGCCTTCTCCTTCCGCAAGCTGTACGGCGACGACGCCTCCCGGCGGACGTTCGCGGCCGGCATCGACGGTAACGGCTCGCTGCGCGCCCTGTACGGCCCGGTCTTCGACGGCTCCACCACCGGCGGGCTGACCGCGTGGCGGATGGGCGTGTTCGGGGCGGTGCTGGCCGCCCTGATGTCCACCCTGCTGGTCGTCCGGCACACCCGGGCCGAGGAGGAGGACGGCCGGCTGGAGCTGATCGGCGCGGGCGCCGTCGGCCGCCGGGCCCCGCTGACCGCCGCCCTGGCCGCCGCGCTCACCGCGAACGCGGCACTGGCCGCGCTGGTCGCCGCCGCCCTGCTGGCGGCCGGTCAGGACGCGGGCGGCTCGGCCGCCTTCGGCCTCGCGCTCGGCGGCACCGGCCTGTTCTTCGCCGCGCTGGCCGCCGTCACCGCCCAGCTCGCCGAGACCGGACGGGCCGCGAACGGCCTGGCGGGCGCGGCGATCGGCGCCGCCTTCGTGCTGCGCGCCGTCGGCGACTCGGGCACCGGCACCGGCTGGGCCGGCTGGCTGTCCCCGCTCGGCTGGTCCGAGCAGGTCCGCGCCTTCGCCGGGAACCGCTGGTGGGTGCTGCTGCTCCCGCTGGCCGGGGCCGCCCTGCTCACCGGGCTGGCCCGCGCCCTGGTCGCCCGCCGCGACCTGGGCGCCGGACTGCTCCCGCAGCGCCCCGGCCCGGCCGCCGCCGCCCCCGGCCTGGCGAGCGCCGCGGCCCTCGCCCGCCGCCTGCAGCGCGGCCCGCTGCTCGGCTGGACGCCGGCCATGGCGGTCGCCGGCGCGGTGTTCGGCGCCGTCGCCAAGGGCGTGGTCGACCTGATCGGCGACAACCGGCAGATGGCCGACGTCCTGGCCCGGGTCGGCGGCCGCAGCGGCGTGCTGGACGCCTACCTGTCCAGCATCGCCACCGTGTTCGGCATGGTCGCCGCCGTGTACGCCGTCCAGGCGGTGCTGCGGATGCGCGCCGAGGAGGTCTCCGGCCGGGCCGAACCCGTGCTGGCCGGCGCCGTCTCCCGGCTGCGCTGGGCCGCCGGGCACCTGCTCTTCCCGCTGCTCGGCAGCGCCCTGCTGCTGGCCGCCGCCGGCGCCGCGGCGGGCCTGGCCGAGGGCCTGGCGCTGGGCGGCGGCACCGGCGGGGCGGTCGGCCGGATGCTCGGCGCGACGCTCGTCCAGCTGCCCGCGGTCTGGCTGACCGCGGCCGTCGCCCTCGCCGGGTACGTCCTGCGGCCGCACTGGGCGGCGGTGGGCTGGACCGGGTTCGGCGTGTTCGTGCTGGTCTCCTGGCTCGGCCCGATCCTCCGGCTCCCGCAGGGCGTGCTCGACCTCTCCCCGTTCAGCCACCTCCCGCACCTGCCCGGCGGACCGGTCGGCGCCGCCCCGCTGCTGTGGATCTGTGCCCTGACCGCCCTGACCACCGCCGCCGCGCTGGCCGGACTGCGCCGTCGCGACCTGGGCTGACGGCACGCCGGAGGGCGGCGGGCCCCGGGGC
>NZ_JBHUWH010000424.1:0-6720 GCF_042670125.1 Kitasatospora sp. NPDC057198
GGCGCCGGAGGGCGCGGGGGCTGCCTGGGCGGAGCGGTCGGGTCAGCGGCGGCTCCGGCGGGTGCGGGCGGTGGTGAGGACGGTGCCCGCGGCGATGGCGAGGGCGGCGGCGATGCCCGCGTACCAGACGAGGGCGTCGGTGCCGGTGTTCGGCAGCGGGGCCGGGCCCGGGGCCGGGCTGGGGCTGGGGGCCGGGTTCGGAACGGTCCGGTCGCGGGTGGAGCAGGCGGTGTCGGTCGAACCGGGCGCGCAGTTGGAGTCGGCCGGGCCGGTGACGGTGTTGGCGAGTTCCCGGTCGCCGGTGTCGGGGTTGTTCACGGTCACCGAGTAGGTGATCGTCACCGCGCCGCCCGCGGGCACGTCGCCCGTCCAGGAGACCACCGGCGCCGCGTAGGAGACGGTGCCGGAGCCGGCCTTGGCGTCGCCGTTGTAGACGGCGTCGTCCAGGTCGCCGCTGAGGTCGTCGGTGACGGCCGCGCCGGGGTAGTCGGCCTTGCCGGTGTTGGCCACCGTCACCGTGTAGGTGACCTGGTCGCCGTCCTTGACCGGGTCCTTGGCGTCGGAGGTCTTGGTGATCTTCAGGTCCGCGACGCCGTCGGCGGTGGTGCAGCCGGGGGCGCTGCGCAGCGGCGGGCAGGTGGAGTTGTTGGGGCCGGTGACGGCGTTGGTCAGCTGGTGGTCGCCGGTGTCGGGGTTGTCGACGGTCACCGAGTAGGTGAGGGTGACGGTCTGTCCGGCCGGGACGGCGCCGGCCCAGGCGAGGGTGGGCTCCTGGTAGGTGAGGGCGCCGGAGGTGGCCTTGGCGTCGCCGTTGTAGACGGCGTCGTCCAGGGTGCCGCCGAGGTTGTCGGCGGCGAAGGCGGCCGGGTAGTCGGCGGTGCCGTCGTTGGTGACCTCGACGGTGTAGGTGACGGTGTCGCCGGGCTTGACCGGGGTCTTGGCGTCGGAGGTCTTGGTGATGGCCAGGTCGGCGATGTCGTCGCTGGTGGAGCAGGCCGGGTCGGTGGATCCGGCCTGGCAGTTGGAGCCGTTGGGGGCGACGACGGTGTTGGCGAGTTCCTTGTCGCCGGTGTCGGGCTTGTTGACCCGCACCGAGTAGGTGAGCGTGACGGTCTCGCCGGGTGCCACGTCGCCCGTCCAGGTGAGCACGGGGGCCGCGTAGGCGGCGGTGCCGACGGCGGTGCCGTTGGCGTTGACGGCCTTGGCGTCGTTGTCGTACGCGGCGTCGTCGAGGTCGCGGCTGAGGTCGTCGGTGAGGACGGCGGCCGGGTAGACGGCCTTGCCGGGGTTGGTGACGGTCACGGTGTAGGTGACCTTGGCGCCGGGCCGGACGGGGGCGCGGCGGCTGTCGGAGGTCTTGGTGACCTGCAGCGCGGCGACCCGGTCGCGGGTGGTGCAGCGCGGGTCCTTCCCCCCGGGCGGGCAGTTGGAGTCGGCCGGGCCGGTGACGGCGTTGGCCAGCTCGTAGTCGCCCTTGTCGGGGTTGCCGACGGTCACCGAGTAGGTGATGGTCACCGAGTCGCCCGCGGGCACGTCGCCCGTCCAGGAGACCACCGGCGCCGCGTAGGAGACGGTGCCGGAGCCGGCCTTCGCGTCGCCGTTGTACGTCGCGTCGTCGAGGTCGCCGGTGAGGTCGTCGGTGATCGACGCGCCGGTGTACGGGGCGGTGCCGGTGTTGGTGACGGTGACGGTGTAGGTGACCTTGTCGCCCGCCTTGACCGGGTTCTGGGCGTCGGAGGTCTTGGCGACGGTCAGCTGGGCGATGTTCCCGGCGGTGGAGCAGACCGGGTCGCTGCCACCGGGCGGGCAGTTGGAGTCGGCGGGGCCGACGACCGCGTTGGTGACCTGCTTGTCGCCCTTGGCGGGCTTGTCGACGGTCACCGAGTAGGTGATGGTCACCGAGTCGTCCGCGGGCACGACGCCGTTCCAGCTCAGCACGGGGGCGGCGTAGGAGACGGTGCCGGAGCCGGCCTTCGCGTCGTTGTCGTAGGTGGCGTCGTCGAGGTCCTTGCTGAGGTCGTCGGTGATCGACGCGCCGGTGTACGGGGCGGTGCCGGTGTTGGTGACGGTGACGGTGTAGGTGATCTTGTCGCCGGGCTTGACCGGGTTCTTCGCGTCCGAGGACTTGGCGATCTTCAGTTCGGCGATCGGGACGGTGCTGGAGCAGGTCCGGTCGGTGGAGCCCGCGGCGCAGTTGGAGTCGGCCGGGCCGACGACCGCGTTGGTCAGCCGGTGGTCACCGGTGTCGGGCTGGTTGACGGTCACCGAGTAGGTGATGGTCACGCTCTGGCTCGCCGCCAGGTCGCCGTTCCAGGTGAGGGTGGGCGAGGCGAACGCGACCGTCCCCGAGGACGCCTTGGCGTCGTTGCCGTACGCCGCGTCGTCCAGCACCTTCGTCAGGTCGTCGCTGACGCTCACCCCGGTGCGGGGGGCGCCGACCAGGTTGGTGACGGTGACGGTGTAGGTGACCTTCTGGCCGGGCTTGGCGGTGGCGGTGTCGGCGGTCTTGGTGACCTTGAGGCCGGTCGCGTCCTCGTGCGTGGTGCACCCGGCCTCGGTGCCGGTGGTGCAGTTCGAGTAGCCGTTGCCGGTGACGCTGTTGTCGAGCCTGCCGTCGCCGCCGTCGGGGTTGTTGACGGTCACCGAGTAGGTGATGGTGGCGCTCTGACCCGCGGCCAGGGTGCCCGACCAGTTCAGCTTCGGCGCCGCGTAGGTGGCGGTGCCCGCGGTGGCCTTCGCGTCGTCGTCGTACGTCGCGTCGTCGAGGACGGCGGTCAGGTCGTCGACCGCGGTGGCGTCCACCGGGACTCGGCCGGTGTTCTCGACCGTCACCGTGTAGGAGACCTTGTCCCCCGGGTGCACGGTGCTGCCGGAGGCCGGGGAGGCGGTCTTGGTGATCGTGTACTGCGGGACGGCGAACTCCACCGTCGCGCAGGCGGGTGCCAGCAGGCCGACCAGGTCGGCGGTGTTCTCCGCGCAGTTCTGGTAGGTGGCGGCGGTGGCCGAGGTGACGTCCACGCTCAGCGTGCAGGAGGTCTGACCGGCCGTCAGGTCACCGGCCAGCTTCACCGAGGTGCCCCCGGCGGCGGCGGTGACCGTGCCGTTGGTGCAGGTGGTGGCGGTGTTCGGGGCGGACGCCACGGTCAGGCCGGCCGGCAGGTTGTCGGTGAACGACCAGCCGTCCTTCGCCAGCAGGTCCGAGGTGTTGGTGATGGTGAAGGTCAGCGTGGAGGTGCCGCCGACCGGGGCGGGCGAGGGGCTGAAGGACTTGTCGATCTGCGGGGTGACGTCCAGCACCCGGATGTTGTCGAACGCCGCGTCGTTGCCCGAGCCGGTGTTGGCGCTGTTGCGCAGGATGATCCCGAACTGGCTGCCGGTGAACAGGTACGGCTTGTTCGCCGTCGCCTGCACGGCCTTGATCGGGGCCTTCGCGTCCGGGTAGGTGTAGGTCTTGGCGCCCGGGTCGGTGCACGGGTTGAGCGGCACCGTGTTCAGCGCGATCTCGGTGCCGCCGGTGGTCAGGAAGAAGTTCTGCTGCGGGTCGGCGTACGCGCCGTCGTAGCAGACCGCACCCGAGGAGATGGAGGCCGTCAGGTAGTGGTTGGCGCCGGTGACGGGGATGTCCGTGTTGGTCTGCAGCTGGATGTCGGTGGGCGTGTAGGTGCCGTCCTCGGTCCAGGCCGCGACGCTGTGGTTCTTCGTCGGCGCGGCGTCGCCGCTGTACTCGCCGATCGCGGTGGCCACGTCCGCCAGGGTGTTCCAGAACTCGTCGGTCTTGCACTCCGCCGGGACGGGCCCGCGCTCGTCGTAGTCCATCACCCAGCCGTTGCAGAACGCCAGCCAGGACGGCGACGCGGTGTACGTCATGCCCGTCGCGCCCGTGTAGTCGGGCAGCCGGACCGGGGCCAGGCCCGCCATGCCGTTCTCGAAGTCCTCGCTGTACACCACCGTCGGATCGGCGGGCACCCCCGCCACCCGGTGCGCACCGGACCCGGCCGCCGCGGCCGCCGCCTTCTGTCCGCCGTGGCCCGCCGCCGCGACGGGGGTCACGCCCAGCGTGCTCAGCGCCAGGCCGAGCGTCACCGCCAAGGCCGGCTCCCACCGCCTGCGCCCGCGACCGCCTGCCGGTTTCAACCGAAGCATCCGGTGCCTCTCCCTCGTGATTGACGTTCAGTCAAAAGGGGAGTTTCGCCCTGTTTCTCACCGTTTTCTCATCCTGCCGCCCTGACACGCGGGAACCGCCCCCGAACAGCCGCCACCGGAACACGCCGAACGGCCCCGGCCGCCACGGCATCCCGGCCACCGCCGCCTACCAGTCGAGCGGTTCGGGCTGCTTGCCGGGGGCGGCGGGCTCGGCTCCGGCGTCGGCGAAGGCGCGCAGGGCCCGGACGAGGCCGGTGCGCTGGCGGGCGGGCATCGCCTGGACGATGCGGCGGATCTCCTCGCGACGGCGCTCGGTGGCCTCCACCACGGTGCGGGCGCCCCGGTCGGTGAGGGCGGCGCGCACCTCGCGCCGGTCCTCGGGGCGGGTGTCGCGCACGACCATGCCGGCGGCGGTGAGCCGCTCCAGCATCCGCATCGCGGTGGACGGGTTGACGGCGAGGTGCTCGGCCAGGCGCGAGAGGCTCATCGCGCCCCGGGAGTGCAGCAGCACGAGCATCCGGAACTGG
This sequence comes from Kitasatospora sp. NPDC057198, assembly GCF_042670125.1. Classification (NCBI taxonomy): domain Bacteria; kingdom Bacillati; phylum Actinomycetota; class Actinomycetes; order Kitasatosporales; family Streptomycetaceae; genus Kitasatospora; species Kitasatospora sp. NPDC057198. The sequence goes on from NZ_JBHUWH010000424.1 coordinate 4,671, forward strand.
GGGAGCGTCAGCGACTCGGCGACCTCGCCGAGCGAGCGCGCCGAGAGGGCGACCAGGACCCGGGAGGCGGTCAGGACCGCGGTGACCAGGTCCTCCTCCATGCCCCCCAGGTGCGGGGCGTCGAGGTCTGATGGCGAGTGATCGTCCGGCATGGGTCCTTTCTACATCCTGGCTCCCGGGGCACGGAGCCCTCCCCCTTCACACCTGCTCGTCCGAGCGGCGGCGCAGCAGCATCATCGCGGCGTCGTCCTTGAGCGGCCCGGCCGCGTAGTCGGCCACGTCGCGGCGCAGCGCCTCCAGCGCGCCGTCCGGGTCCTCGACGGACAACAGGCCGGCCCGCTCCAGCAGGGGGTAGAACTCGCCGGTGTGGTCGCGGGTCTCGGTGACGCCGTCGGTGTAGAGCAGCAGTTGGTCGCCGGAGCCGAGGTGCAGGTCGTGCGCTTCGGGCCCGGCGGGGCCGAGGGCGGCGAGGCCGAGCGGCGGGGCGCACCGGGCCGGTTCGGCGAGCAGGGCGCGGCCGTCGGCGCGGACGACCAGCGGTGGCGGGTGGCCGTAGTTGAGGAGGGTCACGGTGCCGTCGGCGGTGATCTCGGCGAGGATCGCGCTGACGAATTCCTCGCCTTCCAGGCGCCGGTTGAGGGCGCGTTCGATCCGGGCGCCGACGGCCTCCAGGACGGGTTCGTCGGGGGCGGCCTCGCGGAAGGCGCCGAGCACGACGGCGGCGGTCTCCACCGCGTCCAGGCCCTTGCCCTGGACGTCGCCGACCACGACGCGGGTGGTGCCGGCCAGCGTGGGGACGACCTCGTAGAGGTCGCCGCCGATGCGGGCCTCGGCTGCGGCGCTGGTGTAGGAGACGGCCAGGCGCACCGGCCCGGCCAGGGTGGGCACGGGGCGCAGCAGGACCCGCTGGGCGGCCTCGGCGACCGAGCGGACGTCGGCGAGTTCGCGTTCCGCCCTGCGGCGCAGCGCGGCGGCCAGGGCGGCGGCCGCGGTGACGCCGGCCACCGAGGCGAGGGCGACGGTGGCCCGCCTGCTGCCGAACATGCCGTCGTAGCAGGCGGCGGCCGTGCACAGGACGAAGGCCAGCGCGCCGACCAGCAGGGCGCGGCGGACGGTGCCGCTGACGCAGGCGAAGGCCGGGCCGATGGAGAACAGGGCGAGGTAGCCGACCTCCGGGCCCGCCGAGAGCTCGACCGCGGCGACGGCGGCCATCGCGGCGAACGGCAGCACGGGCAGCAGCAGGTCCACTCCGGTTCCGCGGGGCTGCATGGTCCCCCTTTCCGGCGGCATGGTTCACCGCCACCGCTACTTTTGCACTATGCAAAGTGACTGCACAAGGCCCGTCGGCGGTTCCCGTGCACCGCCGCGCGGGCCGCCCCGAGCGGTGCCGGAGGGCCGCCCCGAGCGGTACCGGAGGGCCGCCGGGAACCTCTGCACCGCACGGGACGGATACGTTTGCATTGTGCAAACATTGGGGCGGGCCGACCCGGCCGGCCCCGGACGGAATCGAGGAGACCGTGCCCACCAGGGTCAGAACGCCCCACCCGCCCACCGGCCTGCGCCGCTGGGCGCTGCGCCTGCCGATCCTGCTCTTCCGCCTGCACCTGGACCGCCTGCTCGGCGGGCGCATCGCCCTGCTCACCCACACCGGCCGCAGCACCGGACTCCCCCGCCGGGTCGCCCTGGAGATCACCGGCCGCGACCCGCTCACCGGCGACTACCTCCTCGCCTCCGGCTTCGGCCCCGCCTCGCAGTGGTACCGCAACGTCCGCCGCACCCCCGGGGTCACGCTGCGCGTCGGCGGCCGCGACCTGCCCGCCACCGCCCGGCCCCTCACGCCGGACGAGTCCGGGCTCGCCATGGCGGACTACGCCCTGCGCCACCCGCGGACGGCCCGCCGCCTGATGCGGCTGTGCGGCCTGGAGGTCGACGGCTCCGGCCGTGACTACTACCTGGTCGGCCGCGACCACGTCCCCTTCGTCGCCGTCCGCCCCCACCGGTCCTGACCGGCCGCGGGCCGGCCGGTCGGCGGCGGGCGCGTCCTGCGCGC
>NZ_JBHUWH010000425.1:0-6700 GCF_042670125.1 Kitasatospora sp. NPDC057198
GCCCGGAGATGCCGTACGCGACGACGATCGAGGGACCGGCCGCGGCGATGCCCGCACCCGAGCCGACGAAGAGCCCCGCTCCGATCACACCGCCCAGGGCGATCATCGACAGGTGGCGCTGCTTGAGTCCGTGGGTGAGCGCGGAGTCGGCGGCGGGGGCGGTGGCGTCCGTGGGGGGCGGCGCGGAGGTCAGCTCTTGGTGATGCCGCAGGAGTAGGCCGCGCTGCCCGAGCCGCTGTACGCCTCCAGGTCGGCGTAGTAGGTGCCGCTGCTGGTCGCCTTCCAGCTCAGCGACTCGCCCGCACCCTTGCCGTCGTTGACCGAGCGGGTCAGGGTGCTGCCGTTCGCGTTCAGGAAGTACAGGTCCGCGTCGTAGGCGGCGGGGACCGTGCAGGTGACGGTGGCGGTCTGGCCCGAGGTCAGGGACAGCTTGTAGTAGTCGCGGTCCGAGGCGGACTTCATGCTGCCGGTGACGGTCGCCGGGTAGGTGAGACCGGTGAGGTCGTTCGCGGTGCCGGTGCTGTCGTTCGGCTCGGTCTCGGTGAAGGAGGAGCCGGTGCCCGTGCCGCCACCGCCGCCGCAGTCGGTGACCGGGGTGCCGGAGTACAGGTTGGCGTCGGGGGTGCCGTTGGTCACGCTGCGGGTGTAGTAGCCGCAGGTGGGGCGGTCCTTGAAGTCGAAGGTCTGTCCGGCGGTCAGGTGCCAGATCTTGAAGTTCGAGTAGGTGAGGGGCTTGCCGGGGGCGGCCTGCTCGGGCTGGTGGTCGCCGAGCACCACGTAGGCGTCCGAGCCGGAGAGGGTGGCCAGGCCGTTCTTGTCCAGGAACAGCGAGCCGCCGCCCTGTTCGACGCCCACGCCCCACGCCTTGCCGGAGGTGGTCAGGCCGTCCTTGACCGCGCGGGCGACGAAGGCCATGGTGCGGCCCATCCGGTCGCGGGTGACGAAGTGCGAGTCGTTGATCGTGTCCGCGTAGTTGGGCCAGGCGAACATGCCGGTGGTGAAGGTGACGCTGCGGTCGTAGGGGTCGGCCAGCGCGGTCGCGGAGTCGGTGCTCGCGGTGCAGGCGTCGTAGACGACGGCGCTGTTGATGTGGTGGCCGGCGCTGCCGCCGCCCGAGCCGCCGCCCTTCGCGACGACCGACTGGACGGAGGACTGCAGCGAGGTCCCCTTCCAGGAGGCGTAGACGCACTGGTTGCCGCCGGCGAAGTACACGAACTCGGCGTTGCGCACGTCGGTGTTGACCTGGGCGTTGTTGCCGTCGGTGGCGGAGGTGACGACGTCGGTGGTGCAGGAGTTGACGCCGGACAGCCCCATGAACACGTCGCACTCGGGGGTCTGGCTGCTGCCGCTGGAGGCGGAGTCGGCCAGCACCGTGACGTCGATGCTGCCGCTCCCGCCGGTGATGGCGGCGATCGCCTTGGCGGCGGTGGCGGGCACCACGGCCCCGGCCGGCGGGGGTGTCAGTCGAGGGCGCCGTTGATCGTGGCCTGCGGAATGGCGATGCTGGGCACGTGGTAGGCGTCGAGGATCTTGCCGTACGAGCCGTCGTCCATCAGGGACTGGAGCGCGGCCTGAACGGCCTCCTTCAGTCCGGGGACGGACTTGGAGACGCCGATCCCGATCGGTGAGGCGCTGGTCGGCCCGACGGCCGCCTTGCCGAGCACGGTGTCGAACGTGCTGCCCCCGTCCGCGGTGTCCGCCACGTAGGCGGCCGTCACCTCGTCGAGGAAGTCGGCGGAGACCTTCCCCGAGCGCAGTGCGAGCTGCGCCTCGGAGTCCTTCGGGAAGGCGAGGACGGTGATCGGCGGCCGGCCCTCCTGCCTGCAGAGCTCCTGGCGCTGGTCGAGGATCTTCTGGTGGTTGGTGCCGGCCTGCACCGAGACGCTCTTGCCGCACGCGTCGGTGACCACCTCGATGCCCTCGGGGTTGCCCTCCTTGACCAGCCAGCCCGGCCCGGCGTTGACGTAGTCGACGAAGTCGACGGCCTCCTCGCGCGCCTTCTTGTCCGTCATGGCGGACATGACGGCGTCGAACTTGCCGGCCTGCACCGCCGGGAGGAGGCCGTCGAACTTCTGGCCGGTGAACTCGAACCGGACGCCCAGCCGGGCGCCGATCGCCTGGCCCATGTCGTAGTCGATGCCGGTGATCTCCTGGCTGCCCTCGGAGGCGTACATCTCGAACGGCGGGTAGGGGACGTCGGTGGCGACGCGGACCCGGCCCGCCTTCCTGACCGCCTCGGGCAGCTTGTCGGTGAGCTTCGGGTCCGACGTGATCGCGACGCCCTTGACGACGGTGGTGGCCGGCGAGGCGGACCCGCTATCGCGGGCCGGGTCGGCGGCGGACGATCCGCAGGCGGTCAGGGCGAGGCCGCAGGCGGCCGCCAGGGTGGTGGAGGTGATCACTCTGATCGTGGCGGTGCGGGAGGAGGTCATGGGGGAGCCCTTCGGTCGTGCGCCTCGGAGGAGTGGGTGCGCGGCGCGAACAGAAGTTACACCTGTCGCAGGTTTGGCGAGCATGTATCGAGAGTTACATTCAGGCAACGGTGCCGAGGGCGGGCGGATGGCTGAAGTGGGCCGTACGGAATCGCGGTGGCTCCGGCTGGATGTAACGGCCTTCTGGGGTGTGGCGCTGGCCGACTGAGGGGCCATCAGCGTTTTTTCCGAGGTCCGTCGGGCGTTACGGATTCGTAACTCTCATTACATATGGCCACCAAGCTGGTTTGGCTGTAACGTCCTGGCTTGCGGCGCGGCCCCTCAGCGCCGCTCAGGTCCTCGAAAGGTTGCCCGTGAACTCCTCCGCCCCCCGCAGATCGGCCCTGCCGGCCGCCCTCGTCCTGTGCGGCTCCCTCGCCCTGACCGCCTGCGGGAGCAGCGGGACCGGCGCTCCCGCGGCGACCGGCCCGGTCACGGTCGCCGGTGTCAGCATCAGCGCCGACCCCGCCCTGCACGACGCGCTGCCCGACGCGGTCAAGAAGTCCGGCAGGGTCCGGGTCGCCACCGACGTCCCGTACGCGCCGTTCGAGATGTACGCCACCGAGGGCGGCAAGGAGATGACCGGCCTCGACCACGACCTCGGGCAGGCCCTCGGCGCCAAGCTCGGCGTCCGCTTCGAGTTCACCGCGCAGAAGTTCGACGGCATCGTCCCCGCCCTCCAGGCCGGCAAGTACGACGCCGCGATCAGCGCCATCACCGACAACAAGGAGCGCGAGCAGGTCGTCGACTTCGTCGACTACTCCGTCTCCGGCAGCGGCATCCTGGTCGCCAAGGGCAACCCGCAGAAGATCACCACCCTCGACGACCTGTGTGGCCACCCCGTCGCCGTGCAGAGCGCCACCAACCAGCAGAAGCTCCTGGACAAGCACCAGGACACGTGCCGCGAACTCGACAGGGGCGCCGTCGACGTCCAGACCTTCCCCAAGGACTCCGACGCCCAACTCGCCCTGCGCTCCGGCAAGGTGGTCGCCGACGTGCTCACCAAGCCCGCCGCCGGCTGGACCGCCAAGACCGCCGACGACGGCGCCGCGTTCGAGGTCGTCGACGACCCGGCCGCCCTCGGCGGCTACAACGCCTCCCCGAACGGCATCGCCGTCGCCAAGAACCTGCCGCAGCTGACCGACGCGGTGCAGAAGGCCGTGCAGGCCCTGATCGACGACGGCTCGCTCGCCAAGATCTACGACAAGTACGGCGTCGCCTCCATCGCCGTCAAGCAGGCCGCCAAGAACGGCGCGGTGGACTGACATGCCCGTCACCGAACGCCCCGCCGAGGCGGCCCCCGCCCGGCCGGACGACCTGGTGGCCGTCCCCGTCCGGCACTGGGGGCAGTGGACCGCCGCCGTCGTCGCCGTGCTCGGCCTGGTCGGCCTGGTCGGCTCGCTCGCCAAGAACCCGAACCTGAAGTGGGACGTCGTCGGCCACTACCTGTTCGCCGACCTGATCTTCGACGGCCTGTCCACCACCCTGTGGCTGACCGTCGCCGCGATGGCGGTCGGCCTGGTCCTGGGCACCCTGGTCGCCGTGATGCGGCTGTCGGACAACCCCGTCCTCTACGGGCTGTCCACCGGCTTCGTCTGGCTGTTCCGCGGCACCCCGCTGCTGGTGCAGATCCTCTTCTGGGGCTACGCCGCCGCGCTCTACAAGCACCTGATGATCGGCATCCCGTTCACCACGGTCACCTTCGTCGAGTTCGACACCAACGACCTGCTGCCCGCCTCCGTCGCGGCGCTGCTCGCGCTGGGCCTGAACGAGGCCGCCTACGCCTCGGAGATCGTCCGGGCCGGCATCCAGTCCGTCGACCCGGGCCAGACCGAAGCGGCCCACTCGCTGGGCATGAAGCCCGCCCTGACGATGCGCCGGATCGTGCTGCCGCAGGCGATGCGGGTGATCATCCCGCCGATGGGCAACGAGACCATCAACATGCTCAAGACCACCGCGTACGTCTCGGTGATCGCCGCGCACGACCTGATGTCCAACATCCAGGACGTCTACAACCAGAACTACCGGATCATCCCGCTGCTGGTGGTCGCCGCCCTCTGGTACCTGGCGCTGGTCACCGTGCTGTCCGTGCCGCAGGCATGGCTGGAGCGCCGCTACGGCCGCGGCACCGCCCGCGCCGGGCACACCTCCCCGCTGCGGCGGATGCTCACCGGCCTGCCCGGCCTGCTCCCCACCACCCGCGAACGGAAGGGCTGAACCGATGGCCCGCCCCATGGTGCACGCCGAGGGCGTGCGCAAGCACTTCGGCCGGCTGGAGGTCCTCAGGGGGATCGACCTGACCGTCGAACGCGGACAGGTCTGCTGCCTGCTCGGCCCGTCCGGCTCCGGCAAGTCGACCTTCCTGCGCTGCATCAACCACCTGGAGAAGGTCGACGGCGGACGCCTCACCGTCGACGGCGACCTGGTCGGCTACCGGCAGTCCGGCAACCGGCTGCACGAACTGCGCGAGTCCGAGGTCGCCGAGCGCCGCCGCGAGATCGGCATGGTCTTCCAGCGCTTCAACCTCTTCCCGCACATGACCGCCCTGGAGAACATCACCGAGGCACCGGTCCGGGTCGCCGGGACCAACCGCACCGACGCCCGCGCCGAGGCGCTGCGCCTGCTGGAGCGGGTCGGCCTCGCCGACCGCGCCGACCACTACCCGGCCCAGCTCTCCGGCGGCCAGCAGCAGCGCGTCGCGATCGCCCGCGCCCTGGCGATGAAGCCCAAGCTGATGCTGTTCGACGAGCCGACCTCCGCCCTCGACCCCGAACTCGTCGGCGACGTCCTGGACGTGATGCGCGACCTGGCCGCCGACGGCATGACGATGGTCGTGGTCACCCACGAGATCGGCTTCGCCCGCGAGGTCGGCGACACCGCCGTCTTCATGGACGAGGGCGTGGTCGTCGAAGCCGGCGACCCGCGCACCGTACTGGTCCGCCCGGAGCAGGAGCGCACCAGGGCGTTCCTCTCCAAGGTCCTGTGAGCGCCCCCGCCGAACCGGCGAACCGCGCCGCCGCCGCCGAACTGGCGGCCGCCGCCGAGCAGGCCCTGCCCCGCTACCTCGCCGACCTGGCCGAACTCGTCGCCATCGACTCCGGCTCCTACGACGCCGACGGCGTGAACCGGGTCGCCGACTGGTTCGAGCACCGGCTGCGCGCGATCGGGTTCAGCACCGAACGCACCACCCCCGGGCGGGTGGACGGGCACCGCTTCGGCGACGTGCTCGTCGCCCGGCTCACCGGGTCCGTGCCGGAGGAGGACGGCGGAGCGCGGATCGTCCTGATCGGCCACATGGACACCGTCTTCGAGGACGGCACCGCCGCCGCCCGCCCCTTCCGCGTCCAGGACGGCCGGGCCCACGGACCCGGCGTCAGCGACGACAAGGGCGGCCTGCTGGCCGGGGTCACCGCGGCCGAACTCCTGGTCCGGCACGGCCGGACGGCCTTCGCCGAGCTCGTCCTCCTCGCCACCCCCGACGAGGAGGTCGGCTCGCCGGCCAGCCGACCGGTCACCGAGCGCACCGCACGGGGGGCGCACTACGCGCTCGGCCTGGAGTGCGCCCGGGAGAACGGCGACCTGGTCATCGAGCGCAAGGGCGTCGCCGACCTGCTGGTCACCGTCACCGGGCGGGCCGCCCACGCCGGGATCGAACCCGAGCGCGGCGCCAACGCCGCCCTCGCCGCCGCCCACCTGGTGGTCGCCCTGCAGGCCCTCAACGGCACCTGGCCCGGCGTCACCCTGAACGTCGGCGTCGTCCGCGCGGGCACCCGCACCAACATCGTGTGCCCGCAGGCCGAGCTGTACGTCGAGGTCCGCGCCACCACCACCGCCGGCCTGGACACCGCGATCGCCGAGATCCGCGCGGCCGCCGCCCGGACCGTCGTCGAGGGCACCGCGGCCCGGGTCGACCAGCTGGACCTGTGCCCGCCCATGGAGCACACCCCGCAGGCGGCGGCCGTGCTCGCCGCGGCCCTGCGCACCGGCGCCGACCTCGGCCTGCGGATCCGCGGCGCCTCCACCGGCGGCGTCGGCGACGCCAACCTCACCTCGGGCCTGGGCATCCCCACGCTCGACGGCCTCGGCCCGGTCGGCGGGGCCGACCACACCCCCGAGGAGTGGCTCGACACCGCCGGCGCACCGGGCCGGATCGCCCTGCTGGCGATGCTCGTCGAGCGCCTCGGACGGCGCTGACACCCACCGGGTGTCCCACGACCGCCCGCGCGGGG
>NZ_JBHUWH010000426.1:0-6690 GCF_042670125.1 Kitasatospora sp. NPDC057198
ACGCGAGGCCGATCCCGCCGGCCGGGACCTCCTCGCCGCGCCGGTACTGGACGATCTCGAACGGCGCGAACGCCCCGGCCGGCACCGCCCCGTCCGGTTCGACCGTCACCTCCAGCCGCCGCCGCTCCCCGCCGTCCAGGGTGAGCGCGAAGGACAGTTCGCCCTCGCCGCGGGCCAGCGGCCGCCCGTCCGCGTCGGTGAGCACGATCAGCCGGGCTCCCGCCTCCACCGGCCGCGGGTCGCCGTCGAGCCGGAAGCCCGCCCACCGCGCCGCCGGGACGGGCCCCACGCTGACCAGGTACTCGGCCTCCTCCGCCAGCGGGTTGGAGGCCAGGAACGGGAGCGGTCCGGCGCCGTCGGACGGCAGCACGACCAGGTTGTGCTGCGCCCAGTGCCGGTCGGTGACCGGGGCGGCCGTGTTCCCGGCCGGCGGGTCGAGCGGGTGCCAGACCTTGGCGAGCAGGCAGACGTGGTCGCCGGCGTCCGCGGGGATGCGCCCGGTCAGCGGCTCGGAGACCGCCTGCCCGCCGTGCGGCGGCACCAGCACGGTGGTGAAGCCGATGAACTTGTCGGCGTCCGGGACGAGCGGGCCGCTGACCGGCGGCGACCACCACAGCCCCAGGTAGGCGAGCGACTCGCTGTTGCCGCCCTGCCAGTTCCCGACCGTCACCTGGACGGTCAGGTCCTTCCCCGGCTGGAAGGCGGTCAGCGGCTGGATGCCGGAGCACAGGTACCAGCAGACCTCCGGCGGCACCGGCCGCAGGCCGTTGTCGACCGGGAAGGAGCCGGCCGGCAGGACCGGCGGGGGATAGCTGTGGACGAACAGGTACGGCCGGTCGTCGGTGGTCTGTTCCGGGTCGCGGCCGTCGTTGCGCGCGGGCATGGCCGTCCTCCTCACGTCTCGTCGTAGCCGAGGACCCGCACGTCCACCGGGTCGTCGTCGATCGATCCGACGGCGGCCCAGCAGTCGTGGTGCTGGAGCCGGTCGGCGTCGAGGTCCGGGTTGGCCTCGCCGGACGCGCCCTCGGCGATCCCGGTCCACAGGGCGGTCGCCGCGGCGGTGGACTCCCGCAGCAGCCAGCCGGGGTCGGTGCCGACCGGCAGCCCGCCGCCGCCGTCGGACGGCTCCTCCAGCGGGGTCGGCGGGTACCGGTAGAACACCGCCACCGGATCGGCCTCGGGGCGGTGCGGCGTGACGTTGTCACCGGTCGACGGGACCTTCAGGAACTGCCGGTACAGCGGGTAGTGCAGCCGCCCGTCCGGCGCCGCCACCCCGCAGCCGGCCAGGTAGCCGCCCGCCTTCCGCAGGCCCTCCCACAACCGGGACTGGAAGTCGAACAACAGGCCCACCAGCTGGGTGAGTTGGTCCAGGCCGGCCCCCTTGGCGAACTGCGCCGAGGTGAGCGGCTGGGACTGCGAGGCGAGGGCCGCCTGCTCCTCGGGGCTGAGGTCGATCTCGAACGCGTGCTGGAAGTTCTCCGCCACGTGCTTCTTCCAGAAGGTGCAGGTCTTGCCCTTCCCCCACTCCTCCCAGCACGGGCCGCCCAGCACCCCGGCGAAGGCGATGAACGCCAGCAGGCCCAGCCAGAAGCTGCCGCACTGGTTGTCGCTGTCCCGGGTGCTGTCCGTCGCGGTCGGCGGGCGCTGGTACGGGGGCACCGGCGGCCCCGTGTACGAGGCCGGGCCCAGCCCGGAGCCGGCGACGGCGGGCGGGGTGGCCGTCTGGGTCGTGATCACCGGGGTCGGCGGGTTCGCCGGGTCGGCCCACAGCTGCTGGACGAACACGTCGGCGGGCGGCGCCGGCCGGGGCGGCTGCCGGAAGGTGTCGAGCAGCTCCAACTGCCGCACCAGGCGCCGGTACCCGAGCTGGAGGTCCGGCAGCGGCGCCGTCGCCCCGAGGTCGTAGGTCTTCCCGAGCACCCCGGCCAGGAACGCCGCCGTGTCGTCCGGGAGCCGGGCCTCGGGCGCGTCGTCGTACCGGAGCGTCGCCGCGAGGCGGCCGAAGTCCCCTACCTCCGGCCGCAGTTGGGCCAGGTAGGAACCGACGGTGTTGCGGGCGATCCGGTCCCGGAACCGGTGGCTGCGCCGGGGCCCGCCGACCACCTTGCCCAGGTAGGCCGAGCCGGCGGTGTTCGCCGCGTGGCCGGACAGGATGCCGAAGGCCGTCGCCCGGGTGGCGGGGGTGCCCGCCTCGGCGAAGGCCGTGCGGACGAAGGCGTCGGTGCGCCGGGCCAGGAAGACGTCGCCCCAGCCCCAGGCGCCCAGCGGGAGGTCGCCCTGCCGCGGGTGCTCCGGGACGTGCCGCATCTCGCCGAGCCGCCGGCCCAGGTCCTCGATCTCCAGGTGCTTGCCGTGCACCCCCTCGCCCAGCGCCCGCAGGCGCACCGTGGCCGCGCAGTACTTCGCCGCCGAGTCCGGGGCCCCCGGGTCGGCGAGGGCCGCCTCGATGTCGGCGCGCACCGATCCGATCTCCGTGTAGAGCGTCAGCCCCTCGGTCCACATCGCGGCGGCCTCGGAGAGCAGGTCGAGCTCCAGGCCGTCCGACTGGGCGTGCTGGAGCAGGTGGTCCACCATGCTGCCGAGGGCGGCGTCCGCGGGGTGGTCGGCCACCTCGGCGAGCAGGCCGTCCAGGGCGGGCCGCAGCGCGGGGTCGACCGGCGCGGCGGCCAGGCCCTCCCGGTGCTCGGCCAGCGCGGCGGCATGGGTTCTGGCATCGATCATGGGTACGTCACCCGCATCCCACTGTCGGGCGGGCGTCCTCCGGCCGGTCGGCACGGCACGGCAGGCCGTGGCGCAGCGGGCCGTGGCGCAGCAGGGTGCGGCGCGGCGGGCCGTGGTGCAGCAGGGTGCGGCACGGTGCACGGACTCGCGGCCGAACGGACGCACACGAATCTTCAGGGCGCATCCAGCGTCACGCCGCCCACCGGCCCCGGCAACTCCCCACGGCCGCAGGGCCGCCCGCCGCCACCCGCGGCCGTAGGCCGGATGCGGACGTAGGTCAGATCCGGCCCTTGCGCACCGAGTGGACCGTCGCCCCGGCCAGCGCCAGCACCGAGCGGTGCAGCGGCAGTTGCTCGTGCTCGCGGTACAGCGCCCAGTTGTGCTTCACCAGCGACAGCTTGTTCGAGGACAGCGACCCGGCCCGGCCCGCCCGGTAGATCGCCAGCGGCTCCCGCAGCCCCCGGGCGGGGTGGCCGTCCCGCATGATCGACAGCCACAGCGCGTAGTCCTGCCGCTTCGGCATGTCCGGCATCAGCCGGGTGCCCAGCGCCGCCCGGTCGTACATCGCGGTCAGCGCCCCGATGTGGTCCTGCACCAGCATGTCCCGGTACGTGACGCGCTCCCGGGCGGTGACCACCCGGCCGTTGGGGGTGAAGTCGGCGGCCTCGCCGGTGTGGTCGCCGTCCACCTTGTAGTAGGAGGTGAACGTCAACGGGGCGTCGCCGTCCGCCGCGAACGCGAGCTGGCGCTCCAGCTTCTCCGGCAGCCACATGTCGTCGCTGTCCAGGAACGCCACGTACTCGCCCCGCGCCCGCCCGATCGCCAGGTTGCGGGCCCGCGCCGCACCGCCCTGCTCGGGCGCCGGCTCCGGGAGCACCCGCCCGTCCTGGCGGGCCAGCTCCCGCAGCAGGTCCATCGAGCCGTCGGTGGACGCGTCGTCGGTGATCAGCAGCTCCACGTCGGCGTGGGTCTGCGCGAGCACGGAGCGCACCGAAGCGCCGAGAGTGGCGGCCGAGTTGTGGACCGGCATCACCACGGAAACCAGGGGCACGGCGGGGCTCCTCACCCGGAACGGGAACGTCGGGAACGTCGCCACCACGGGCCGGAACCACCGGGCCCACCCGCGGCGGGCCGCCGCGTCCGCGGCCACGACGTTGTGACCTGCACCGTATCAAGCGGGCCGCGGTGACCGCTCACGCCGGTCGCCGGGCGTGAACGCCCCTGCCGCGGAAAACGGCTGGGCCACCGGTCCGCGTCGTGGAACGATGCCGGTCCGGAACGAGGAGGCGGGGCGGACATGGGCCTGGACTACAGCTACGAGATCTTCCTGCCCCCGGAGAACGTCGCGCGGGCCCTGACCGGGCTGGCCGAACTCGCGCCCCGGGACCACACCCCGCCGCCGCTCCCGGTCACCCTGCCCGGTGGCGAACGACTGCTCCTGCCGTTCACCTCGCGCTTCAAGAGCGAACCGGTCGACTGCTCGGCGGGCGGCCCCCTCGCCCTGGACACCAGCATCATGATCGGCGTCGACGACGCGGTGCGCGAGCTCCACCTCCGTCACACCGGCCGGCCCGACCGGATCGACGGGTCGGGAAGGGCCCCGGTCGGGTACGTCTACCTGACCGTCCGGTTCTCACCCGTCTGGCACCCGGACTTCGCGTCACTGCAGTTCACCGCGGCCACCTCGGAGATGAGCCGGATGTTCGAGCGCTCCGCGAGCGTCAGGAAGGTGTTCACCGACCTCACCGCCGCCTCCGGCGGCGCGTGCTGCCTGCTCGACACCGAGGACGACACCTTCGAGATCTGCTGGCTCAACGGCGCCCCGGTCAGCGACGAGACCGTCCCGGGCCGCCGCTTCCCGCGCTTCCACGACCTCGTCGCCGCCTGGCGCGACGCGGCGGGGCAGCGCGGCGACCGTCCGGCCCCGGCCCCCTGTCCTCCCCGGGTGCGCTACCTGATCGACCCCGTCGCCGCCCTGGGGCGCGGTCGACCGGTCGAACAGTTCCTCGGCCCCGTCGAGGCGGCCGGTGTTCCGGGGATCCGCTGGGTCGAGGTCGTCCCGGCCCGTCCGGGGTTCGAGGTCGTCCTCCACACCGTGGCGGACATCGGGAGCGAGGACCGCTGGGATCTCGGCGAGTTCCCGCCCCTGGGCCCCGAGGGCGTGGACGCGGAGGAGGATCTCGGCCTGGAGGTCGCCACGGCACCGGAAGCACGGGACGCCCTCGCCCTCGCCGAGCACCGCACCGGAGCCGTGCGCGGCCGCTGGGTCAACCAGGGCGTGGCCCAGGGCGAGTACCGCGACTTCGTGCGCGCCGGCCGTCCCCGACCGCCGTCCCGACTGCCGTCCCCGACCGCTGACCGCTGACCGCTGACCGGGCCGGGTCGGGCCGGGGGAGCCCGCGTCGGGGAGGCCCGCGTCGAGGAGCCCCGTGCCGGGTAGTCACGGGAGAGGCGGCCCGGAGCGCCGTCCCCCTCGGACCCGGAGCCCCCCATGCCCGTCACCCGTCCGGAGATCGCCGCCGCCGTCCGCGCCCACCTGGAGCACCACCCCGGCGAACGCGCCCGGCTCCGACCGCTGCTGGACCCGGCCGCCCCGCCCGCGCACGTCACCTGCGGCGCCGTCGTCCTCGGCCACGGCCATGACGTCCTGCGCGTGCGCGGCGCGGCCGCCGACCCGGACCCGCTGGCGGGCGCGATCCGCGCGGTCGAGGCGGCGACCGGGATCAAGGCCGCCGAACTGTGCCTCGTCCCGCCGTTCCTGGACCGGCCCGCCGCGATCGAACCGCTCGGCGCCGAGCCGCCCGGCGGGGGGTACGAGTTCCACTACGTCCTCCGACTCGCGGCGCCCCCGCCTCCGGCCCCGGCGCGCGGCGAGTGGCGTCCGCTCGCCGAGCTGCCCGCGTCCGGGCTGCGCGACGCGCTGCTGGCGGCCGGGGCCGGGGTCGGACCGGACGGGCGGCCGGAGCCGGTGAACGCCTCCGCCCTCGTCCACGACGGGCACGGCCGCTACCTGCTGCACCTGCGCGACAACGTCCCGCACATCTGGGCGCCGGGGGAGTTCAGCCTGCTCGGCGGCGGCCGCGAGCCCGGCGACGCGACGATCGAGGCGACGTTGCGGCGCGAACTCGCCGAGGAGGCCCCCGGGATCCGCCTCGGCGAGGTCGAGCCGCTGACCGTCGAGTGGACCACCGACCGGCACGGACTGGCCGTCCCGATCCGGATCTTCACCACCCGCTGGCAGGGCCACCCCGACGCGGCGGACCTGCGCGAGGGCGTCCTGCTGCACTGGTTCCGCCCCGAGGAGCTGCACCGCATCGTCCTGCGCGACTCCACCCGGCAGCTGATCCGGGAGCACGCCGCGGGTCGGGCCGGGTGACGTCAGGGGGGGGCGGCCGGTCGTGCCGGGCGGCACGAATTCGCTTGGGGGCGGCCGAGGGTGGCGCGTAGCCTCTGCGGCATGTGTTACCACGCCTTCAACGGCGCCTTCCGGCACTACGTGTGCGTCGGGTGCCGGCTCTCCTTCAAGGGCAGTACGTGGCCGATCCGGAAGCGCGTCTGTCCGGGCTGCCGCGGGCAACTCGCCTTCGCGGGCTACGACTTCGCCGCGCCCCGGCGGCGTGACACGAAGGCGTGGTCGGTCGTCGCCGCCGTGCTCGCGGAGGGGCTGACCTACGACCACCGGCCCGGCTGCGGCTGCACGCCGCTGCCCTCGTTCCGCCCCCGGACCAGGTCGCAGCTGCGGGCCCGCCGGCGCGCGGCCGAGCGGCAGGGCCTGCCGCTGTCGGTGGCCCTCGCCCGCCGCGACGCCCTCACCCCGGAGAGCCGCGACGAGCAGCCGTCCCCGCCGGCGGCCGGATGAGCGGGGGGCGGTCTCAGAAAGTGTCGGGTAATTGATCAACTGCGTGGCGTGATCGCTGGCGGTGATCGTTGCGGTCGAGGTGTTCCGTGATGATCGCCGCCATGTGTGTC
>NZ_JBHUWH010000427.1:0-6676 GCF_042670125.1 Kitasatospora sp. NPDC057198
CCCCCAGGGTGCCCGGATCGACGGGTCGTCGAAGGCTTCGGCGGCCGAGCGGTAGAGCCGCTCCAGGCGCTCCTTCACCCGCTGCCGGGCCTCCTCCGGGATCGCCGCCTGGTTGAGTCGTCCGGCGGCCGCGTGCACCGCGTGCAGGACCCGTTCGGGCCGCCCGTCCACGATGTCCGCGACCGGGAACTTGTAGTCCGCCTCGGTCGCCGGGTTCCCGCCGGGCCTGCGGTACAGGAACACGCCGGCCAGCTTGACCGGATCACCGTCCGCCCAGGCCCGCGCCCGGGACTCCGCCTTCGCACCGGACCACGCCCGGTCCCGCGGCGCCCAGGGCATGTCGACGTCCGCGGCGTCGTCGTCCTCCGGCGGCACGGCCGCCGGTTCCTTCTTCGCAGCGGTCAAGGCCGCGCCTCCGATCGATCGGGAACAGGAGAGGGAAAAGGGGGAGGGGCGGTCACTCCTCGCGTTCGAGTTCCGCCTCGGCCACCTCCTCGTCGAGGTCGCGCTGCGCCGCGTAGTACAGGTCGTTGACGAACCCCTCGGCGGCGGAACGCCCGAGGTCGGGCGCCAGTTGCAGCAGCCGGTCCGTGTAGGTGCCGATCAGATCGCTCATGCCGTCGAGTGGACACCGCCACCGGGACCCGTGCGAACCCGAACGGCCGGACGGCCCCGCCGGTGCCTCCTTCCGATGGACTCCTCCGCGACCGCAGGCCGCCGCTCCGCGACCACCGGCCGTCGCTCCGCGCCCACTGCCCACCGGCGCAACCTCGTTCGGACAGGACGAGACACCGGCTCGGAGCGCGATCCTTCGAGCGGGCGCCATCGTGCCGCCAGGTTCCGGCGCCCTCCGCGGAGCCCGTGCCCGGGGCCTTCGGGAGGGACGGGAAGAACGCGTGCTGACGGAGCGTGGTGGGCAGGCTACGGTTGGGCTCGTCAGATGGCGCACGCAGGCGGCAGCGATGCCGGCCGGGCACGGTTCTGGGGGTACGGGGCATGATCGATCCGCTGTCGGTCACGGCGGTCACGGGGGTGCTGGGCGCGGTCGGCTCGGCGGTGGCGGGGGAGGCCGGGAAGTGGGCCTGGGAGTCGGTCGGGAACCTCGCCCAGCGGGTGACCGGGCGTCAGGTCCAGGCCCCGGTGGGGGTGGAGCAGCGCGAGGAACTGGCCCGGCTGATGGTCGAGGGGGCGCGCAACGACCCGGCGCAGGCCCGAGCGCTGGCCGCCTGGATGGGCGGCCTGGCCGACGGCGCGCCCGCCCCGGCGAACGCGGTGCCGCGGCTGCTGCCCGCCTCCACCCGGTACTTCACCGACCGCAGGGGGCCGCTCGCCGAACTCGACGGCGAAGCCGGACGCAAGGCCGACGGCCGACCCCGACAGGTGCTGCTGCACGGCCCGGACGGCATCGGCACCAGCGCGGTGGCCATCCACTGGGGCGTCCGCGAGGCCCACCGCTTCCCCCACGGGCAGTTGTACGCCGACCTGCGCGCCGCCGGACCGCAGGGCACCGCCGACCCGGCCACCGTCCTGCGCCGCTTCCTGCGCCGGCTCGGCGTCCCCGCCGACCACCTGCCCGCCGGCGTCGAGGACCGCGCGGAACTGTTCGCCGCCCTGCTCGCCACCCGCCGCCTGCTGGTCGTCCTCGACCACGCCCACTCCGCCGCCCAGGTCCGGCCGCTGCTCACCGCCGCCCCCGGCGTGCTCACCGTCGTCACCGCCCGCCGCCCACTGGCCGGGCTGGACATGCTGAACATCGCCGTCGGCCCGCTCGCCGACAAGGACGCCCGCCGCCTGCTCACCGACCTCGCGGGCAAGCACGCCGTGGCCGCCGCCAAGGCCGCCCTGCCCGGCGTCCTGGAACGCTGCGCCGGATCCCCGTTCGCGCTGCGCGCCGCCGCACCCGTACTGGGCGACGCCGTGCCGCAGGCGCTCGCCGGGCAGACCTTCACCGACCCGGTCCAGGCCGCGACCGCCGACCGCTACGCCCGGCTCGCCCCGAACTCCGCACTGGTGTACCGGCGTTGCGCGCTGCGCCGGTGGCCCGCGATCGACGCCCGGGCCGCGGCCGCCGCCACCGGCCTGACCGAGGCCGAGGCGGCCGGGGCACTCGGCGAACTCGCCGCCGCCGGACTGCTGGAGACCGCGCTCGACGGTCGGCACCACTACCGCCCGGCCGTCCGCCACCACGCCGAGGCCGCCGCGCTGCGGGAGGACGGCCTCGCGGCCTGCGCCACCGCCGTGCACCGCACCGTCGAGCACTACCTGCGGCTGGCCGTCGGCGCCGACCACGCCGCCCTCCCGCAGCGCCCGCACTTCGGCCCGCTGTACGCCGGGATCGGCCCCGACGGGTACCCGGACGAGGCCGCCGCGCTGGCCGCGCTCGGCGCCGAACTGCCCAACCTGGTCGAGGCGGTGGCCGCCGCCGAGGAGTTCGCCGCCCCCGGGACGGTGTGCCAACTGGTCGAGGCCCTGTGGGCGTTCCAGCTGAAGGTGGGGCGGCACGACGAACTGCTGCCCGCGCTGCGGGCCGGCGTCCGGGCTGCCGGGGCGGCGGGTGCCGAAGTCCGGACGGCGGCCCGGATGCACCTCCAACTCGCCTTCGCCCTGATGGAATTGAAGGAGTACGGCGAGGCCGAACAGCATTTCGTGTCGGCCATCGGCATCGAGGAGGGCGGCGACCCGCGGGGGCGGGCCACCGCCGTGGAGTCGCTCGGACTGCTGAGGCTGGGCCAGTGGCGCTACGGCGAGGCGCTGGAGTGCTTCGAGCGGGCCGTCGGACTGCTCGACGGCATCGGCGCGGACGACAGCGCGCAGGCGCACCGGCCCCGGGCCCGCGCCCTGCTGCAACGGCACCGCGGCCGGGCGCTGCGCGGGCTGGGCCGGTTCGAGGAGGCCGCGGCCTCGATCGGGGAGGCGGTGGCCTTCTTCCGCGGCACCGACGAGGCGTACAACCTCGCCCGAGCGCTGACCGACCTGGCGCAGACCCTGATCGAGCAGCGGCGCGGGCCGGACGCACTGCCGCTGCTGGACGAGGCGGCCACCCTGCTGGAGCGCGGCGGCGCGACCTTCCACCTGGTGCCGCTCGGCGTGCTGCGCGAACTGTGCGTCAACGAGCCGCAGTGACCGTCACCCGGTGCACCGTGCCGCCGGAACGGACCACCAGCACCCCCGGCACCGGCCCGGCGGCCAGCAGCGCGGAGGCCGCCGCGGCCGGGTCGATCCCGTCGGAGGCACCCGCCAACTCCAGTTCCGCACCCGAGCGGTGGCGGACGGTGCAGGTGCCGGCGCCGGTCACCTGCACCGCCAGCGTGCACGAGCGGTGGCGCGACAGCGTCTGCCCGGCCCAGAGCGCCGGCGGGCCGAGCCGGGGATCGTCGGCGCCCCCGTGCCGGACGATCACGTCGGCGAGGGCCAGCGCGCCCGGGTCGAGGGTGTCCTCGGGCACGACCAGGTGGGCCGCGCCCGGCCCGGCCGGCTCGTGGCGGGCGGCCGCGAAACGCCGCACCTCCACCGCACCGTCCGCCCCGACCCGGGTCAGCACGCGCACCGGTGCCGTCACCGCGGGCGGCTGGTGCGCGGGCAGCGGCAGCAGGTCCAGCAGTGCGGGCGCGGCCGGCTCGGGCAGACCGAGGACCCGGTAGAACAGCGCGCGCAGCAGCGCCGCCGACCCGCCCGGGGCGGACGTCGTCAACTCGGCCGGGCTCGGAGGAACTTCGCCTTTGGCGATCAACTCCTCCAGCTGCGGGCCGAGTTCGGCGTACGGGTCCAGCTTCGGCGCCGACCGGACGAACGCCGCGACCTGCGAACCGTCGTCGATCACGGACGGCCCGGTCGCGGCCAGCAGCACCGGGGTGCCGATCGCCGCCGCGTAGTAGCTCACCGAACCGAAGTCGCCCACCACGGCGTCCGCGGCCACCAGGGCCTGCCGCCAGTCCGCCACCGGATCCACCAGGGTCACCCCCGCCCGGCGTGCCCCGTCCAGCCACAGCCGGACCTGGCCCGGACCGTGGCCGTGCCACACGTTCGGGTGCAGCACCACCGCGACCCGGTACTCGTCCAGCGGCAGTTCCGGCAGCCGGGACAGCAGCAGCGGCAGCACGTCGTCCGGACCGCCGTCACCGAACAGCGAGGTGGGGTTCCAGGTCGAGTTCAGGACCAGCAGGCGCTGGCCGACCCGAACCCCGAACGCCCGGCGGAACGCGTCCCGGCGGGGGAGGGCCGCGAGGATCCGGTCGAAGCACGGGTCACCGCCCAGCACCGCCGTGTGCGCGGCCTCCGGACATGCCGCGGCCAGCCGGTCGAGCTGGTCGGGGTGGGAGAGCACCAGCGCGTCCGCGATCGGCCTCCCGCCGTCGTCGAGCAGCCACTCCGGCGACAACCCGAACACGGGAACGCCCCGGCCCCCGGCCCCGGTGTCCGGTGTCCGGTGTCCGGTGTCCGGTGTCCGGTGTCGCCAGCTTCTTATTGTAGCCGACCCCGTGCGAGAGGATCGTCAACTTCCCTGTGAAGCGGTGGAGTTGGCCGCCCAGGCTGGCGGATATCACCAAGTCGGGATCGAGGCCCAGCGCTTGTTCCCACGGGACGACCGGAAGGCCCAGCCGGTCGAGGAGTTCGGGCGTTCCGGAGCGGAAGGGGGAAGTGCCGGGGCAGGTGGCCAGCAGCTGGGTGCGCAGATCATCGCGGAACAGGTGGACGACATCGAGCAGCCGGGTCGCCGAGGTGACGTTGTGCACCACCAGCAGCACCCGTCGGCACCCGCCGCGGGTGGCCCACCGCGAGGAGTCCTCGCCCACCGGCACCCTGATCCACTCGCCCAGCAAGCCGTTCCTCCACGATCGTTCCACCGCCGTCCGGGCAGCCTATCGACCACGGGGGGCGGTGGAGCCGGTCGAGCCGGTCGAGCCGTGGGGCATCCGCGTCACGTCGGGCCGACCGGGGCGGTGCCGGACCCGGGTGGGTGTGGTCAGGCGGGTTCTCCGGGGGCGGGCCCCAGCGTTCGGACCGCGGCGTCGATCGCGGCGGTCAGGCGGGCGGGGTCGTGGCCGGCGCGTTCCCGTACCCGTAGCCCGAGCACCGTGGTGAACAGCAGTTCCGCGGTGGCGTCGAGGTCGAGGGCGGTGGGCAGTTCGCCGCGGTCGCGGCCTTCGGCCAGCAGCGAGCGCAGTGCCTGCCGGGTGGTCTCGAAGGCGGCGTCGGTCCGCCGGCGGACCTGGTCGTCGGTGGTACCGAGTTCGGTGGCCGTGTTGACCACGAAGCACCCCCGGCCGTTCCGGCCGTCCTGATCGTCCGCCGGGCAGGTGACCAGCCACAGCATCCACTCCCGCAGCACTTCCCGGACCGGGCGGTCGCCCGCGTGCAGGCGCTGTTCGGCCTGGGCTGACTCGGTGGCCCGGTAGTGGTCCAGTGCGCGCAGGAACAGCGTGTGCTTGTCGGTGAACGTCCGGTACAGGCTGCTGGGCGTCAGTTGCAGCTCGTCGCCCAGGTCGCGCACCGAAGTGGCGTGGTAGCCGCGTCTCCAGAACAGCTCGGTCGCCGAGACGACCGCGTCCTGCTCGTCGAACTGTCGGGGGCGTGCCATGTCCTCACCTTACCCGGCTTGTGGAGCGATCGCTCCCATACTAGGGTTCCGTGATTGGGAGCGATCGCTCCCAAATCGATGGAGGGGGACGGTACCGTGGCGACCGCGGAACAGAACTCACCCCGGGCGAAGGGCCCGGAGGCACCGGAGGCCCCGAAGGCGAATCGCTGGCCGGCGGTCGGCGCGGTGGCCCTGGGTACGTTCCTGCTGGTGAGCGCCGAGCAGTTGCCGATCGGCCTGCTGACCTCGGTGGGGTCCGCGCTGTCGGTCTCGGAGGGGACGGCCGGACTGATGGTGACGGTGCCCAGCCTGGTCGCCGCGTTCGCGGCGCCGCTGGTGCCGGTGCTCGTCAGGGGGATGGACCGGCGGATCCTGCTGCTCGGGCTGATGGCGCTGATGACCCTCGCCAACGCGGCCTCGGCCGGGGCGCCGGACTTCGGCGTCCTGGTGGCCTCCCGGGTCGTGGTCGGGGTGGCGATCGGAGGCTTCTGGGCCGTCGCCAGCGGTCTGGCCGTCCGGCTCGTGGCGGCCGAGCAGGTGCCGAAGGCCACCGCGATCATCTTCGGCGGCGTCGGGGCCGCGAACGTGTTCGGCGTCCCGCTCGGCACCCTGGTCGGCGACCTCGCCGGCTGGCGCACCGCCTTCGCGGCACTGGGCGCCCTGGCGCTGGTCGCGCTGCTCGCGCTGCTGGCCGTGCTGCCCGCGCTGGTCGCCGCGCAGCCCGTCCGGCCGCGTCTCCTGGCCGAGCAGTTCCGCAACCCCGGAGTGCGGGTCGGCATCATCGCGACGGTCCTCATCGTGTTCGGGCACTTCTCGGCCTACACGTTCGTGAGCCCGGCGCTGCAGAAGCTGTCGGGCATCGACGAGGGCCACGTCGGCCCGTTGCTGTTCGGCTTCGGTGCGGCGGGCATGATCGGCAACTTCGTCGCCGGCTCGGCGCTCTCGCGCCGGGTGCACCGGAGCGTGCTGGCCATCGCCCTCGCCCTGGCGGTCGCGATGCCGCTCTTCGTGCTGTTGGGCCGGACGGCGGTCACCGGCGCCGTCCTGCTGATCGTCTGGGGGCTGGCCTACGGCGGCGTGTCCGTGGCCCTGCAGACG